>ONID01000030.1 GCA_900317765.1 uncultured Eubacteriales bacterium
TTTCTAAAAGATGTGAAGTTCGACAGAATTTCGTTGTCTTATAACAGGAATTGCTGCTAATGCTATCGTGGGAAATTCTTATTATGTTGCATATTATTTATAATCCGCTGCCTTTAACCTTCACCCTTCAACCTTCTACCTTCAACCTTCTACCTTCAACCTTCTACCTTCTCCCTTTCTTGCCCTTTCTCCTGTTACACGCCGAGGGCGTCGGCGAGGCGGAAGGCGGCGGAGACGTCGCCGTGTATGGTCAGTCGGCCGGTGGAATAGGCTTCTGTCGGGGAAAGCTTGCGGGTGATGATGCGCTTCAGGTTGCCTGCGTCTACCGTGAAGGAACACAGGGCGTTCTTATAGTCAAAGGGCTGGATCGCCAGCACGCCGTCTTTCACTTCCAGATAAAATCTGCCCTCTCCTTCCCCTGTGACGTCGAATTCATACGAGTATATCCCTTGCCCGAATTCTTTCAGGTTCTTCTTTTTTATATTCTTTTCAAAGTATTTCCTCATGGTGTTATAGATCTCTTCAAATGTCATTTCGCCGGGTTCCTTTCATTCTGAATTGCTTCCATTATACCCTATTTCCGCTGCGGTGTAAATGCTGTTTACTGCCAAACATAATTATTTTTCAAAAAGAATTTTTAGTTTAGTTGTAATAGCGGAAATTATGTGGTATGATTATTATAATATTATTTCATTGCTTCCCGAAGGGTGATTAATTTGAATTCTTTTCGCTCTCTTTCCGGTCTGGCGGAGAAATACAACAACCGCGATTTCAGAATCAGCCGGGATCATTTTTCCTACGGCAAGGCGATCGGCTGCATCGCTTTCTTTGCCTTCATTCTCAGGCTCCTGATCGGCGCGCATTACCTCAATTCCTACGACACCGAATGGAATATTATGTGGGGCGTGGAGCTCGGCGACGGATTTTTTTCCGCTTACACGCATGTCAGACAGCTGGATTATCCGCCCTTTTATCTCTATCCGCTGTATTTCGTCGGAAGGCTGGTCAATGATCCCTCCATCGGCGGGTATCCTCCGTTCAGAATGCTCGCTATCAAGTTTATGCCCTGCCTTTGCGACAGCCTGACCTGCGTCGTGATCTACCTTCTCGCTCGCAGCCGGGACAAGAACCTCGGTCTGCTCGCGGGTGCGATCTGGGCGGTCAATCCCGCGGCTATATTCAATTGCGCCTGCTGGGGACAGACCGATTGCGTGTTTATGTTTCTCGCCGCTCTGCTCATGCTCGCCCTTGACCGGAAACACGTCACTGTCGCCGGCGTCCTCTGGGCCGTCATGTGCTCCACCAAGCTGCAGGGGCTTTATCTCACGCCCGTGGTCGGTATGGAGGTGCTTGCCATCTGCTTCGGAAGCCTGCGCCCCAAGGAATTCTCCTTCTCCCGTTCTGTCCGCAACAGGCCCGCTATGCTGCGCTTCGGCAGATTCGCAGGTTTTGCGGCCCTGACCCTTGCGCTCATCTATCTGCCCTTTATGTTCGGCGCCGGGTTCTCCTCCTATCAGCCTGAACTCGGCTTCTGGGAAAAATTCATGAAGCCCGTGACCGTCTATTCCGAAGGGGTCGCCAAATATCCCTTCGCCACCCTCAACGGAGACAATATCTACATGCTCTTCGGGCTAAACAGCGTGAAGGACGAATTGCAGGTGCTGACCGGACTCAGCATCTCCACGATCGGCAGCTTCTTCCTCTTAGCGGCTGTGGCAGGCGTCGTGGCGGTTTATCTCTTTGGCAAACGGCGTTCCCACTGGCTCGCGGGCTTCTTCTTTATGGAATGCGTCTTCATGTTCACTTGCAGACAGCACGAGCGCTACCAGATTCCCGTGCTTGTGCTGCTGATCTGCGCCCTCATTCAGCTTGCCGACCGCCGGCTGCTCACCCTCTTCTCTCTCCAGTCTATGGTGATTTTCTTCAATCAGTTCCGTATCCTCTCCGGCGTGCGCGAAAACAAGAGCTGGTGGAATTATTACCGCTATTCTGTCAGTTCTTCTCCTGAGTGGCTGAACTCCCGCAATGATTTCGCTTTTATCAATTCTTTGATCAATTTCCTTCTCTTCGCCGCTTCCGCGGTGCTGGTGGGCAGATTCTTCTTTGACGACGAATTTGACAAGCCCCTTCTCCCCCGCTTCAGGCGTTGGATCAACGAAAACAGATAGGATAGTAAGTGGTTAGTGGTTAGTGATGGGAAGTTCAAAGATCGGAACTGCTACGGAATTCGCCTGACAAAAGTATTTATCGGGGCGTGTCGTGCGCTCCCACCGCCGCCAAAGGCGGCACTGGATAATTTATGCTCACAACGATACTGTATCAAACGCATAACAGCGAGCTTGCGAGCGTATACATTCCAAGGCGCTCCGCGCCTTTCTTCACTCCACACTCCACACTCCACACTCCACACTCCACACTCCACACTCCACACTCCACACTCCACACTCAAAATATAGACAATTTCCCATTTCGGAGGAAAAAATATGGAAGTAAAAAACAAGCGTCCCGCCGTGATTTCGCGGCTGTTGGGTTCGCCCTTGTCCCAAAAAGGGCAGCCTAAGTATTTATTTGTGCTTGCTGTGGGCTTTTTGACGGCGTTTGCCGTGATGCTGCCCTATATCATTTACGACAGCGGGTATTTTCTCATGTACGGCGATTTCAACGTGCAGCAGTATCCCTTCTACATGCACGCCCATGACGCGATTCTCAGCGGCGAAACCGGATGGGATTTCAAGACCGATCTCGGCGTCAATTTCATCGGTTCCTACAGCTTCTACAATATCGGTTCTCCCTTCTTTCTGCTGACGCTGCTGCTGCCCTCCGGCGCTGTCCCCTATCTCATCGGCCCGCTGCTCGCCTTCAAGGTCGGCTGCGCCGGTATGACCGGCTACGCCTATATCCGCCGCTTCACACGCTTCGATTACTACGCCGTGCTCGGCGGTCTGATGTATGCCTTTTCCGGCTTTTCCGTCTTCAATATGTTCTTCAACCACTTCCATGAGCCGATGGTCTTCTTCCCGCTGATGCTCATTGCGCTGGAGGAGCTCATGGTCAACGACCGCAAGGGATGGTTCGCCGCGACGGTCGCTGTCAATGTCTTTGTCAATTATTACTTCTTCGTCGCAGAGGTCGTCTTCATTGTCATTTACTTCTTCGTGCGGCTCGCTCTCTGCACCGAGTGGAATGTCACGCCCCGGAAATTTGTCACCATCGCCTTTGAAGCCATCCTCGGCTTCGGCATGGCAGGCTTCATGGTGCTGCCTTCCGTCTGGGAAGTGTCGAAGAATCCCCGCGCGGAGGCGAAGCTCTACGGCTGGAACGCTGTGGTATATCCCAATTCCCAGCGCTATCTGAACATTCTGGAGGCCTTCTTCTTCCCGCCTGATCTGCCTGCGCGTCCCAATTTCACACCCGATTCCAACACCAAATGGGGCTCCCTCGCCGCCTGGCTGCCGCTCTTCGGCATGACCGGCGTCATTGCCTGGCTCCAGTCCCGCAAGGGTCATTGGCTGCGCAGAATGATCATTATCTGCTTCATCATGGCGTTTGTTCCGCTGCTCAATTCCGCATTCCAGCTATTCAGCGCCACTTATTACGCCCGCTGGCTCTATATGTTCACCCTCATGACCTCCCTTGCCACCGTGATGGCGCTCGGGAATACCGACATCGACTGGGACAGGGCGTTCCGCTGGTCGCTCGGCATGACGCTGGCTATCGCTGCGCCGCTTGCCTTCATGCTCAAGAAGGAAGCCGATCCCGACAAGGGCACGGAAGCCGAATACGGTCTGTTCGCCTACAAGGACAGATTCTGGATTTATGTCGCCATCGTCCTGCTCTCGCTGATGATGGTCTCCCTCATCATCCGGTACATCAAGGAGAATGACCGCCGCAGGGTCTTTGCCCTCAGCATGGTCGGCATTATGGGCGTTTACTTCTGCACCTTTTTCATCTTCAACGGTCAGGGCAAGACGCTCTCCTATGACAGCCGCGATTACGTCATCCCCAACGCGCTCAGCAGAGGCGAGAACATTCACCTCGACAACCTCCACGACGCGCAGTACCGCGTTGATTTCTACAAGGACATGGACAACATGGGCATGTTCTGGGACACCTCCTGCATCCAGGCGTTCCATTCCATCGTGCCCTCCTCGGTGATTGATTTCTACACGACGGTGGGCGTTCAGAGAGGCGTCGGCAGCCGTCCGGAGGTCGATTATTACGCGATCCGTTCCCTGCTCAGCGTCAGATACCTCTTTGACAACGCCGAAAAGGGCAAATTCAGCACCGATCAGTCGGGTCAGCCCTCCCAGACTGATCCAAAAATGCCCGGCTGGTCGCTTCTCAAAACCGAGGCGGGTTACAACATATGGCAGAACGACTGCTTTATCCCCATGGGATTCACCTACGACTACTACATCACCGAACGCGATTTGGAGGAATCCTTCACCAAAAACGAACGCGGCAACGCTATGCTTCGCGCCATCGTTCTCAGCGACGAACAGGAGGCGCAGTACGGCGAGCTTCTCCAGCCGCTGCCCTCCGACAGGACTTCCTTCAATGAGAACAGCTACAGGGACGACTGCCTCGCACGCGCCGATATGAGCTGTCTCTCCTTTGCCACCTCCGCCAACCGATTCACCGCCGCCATCAATCAGGAAAAGCCCAATCTCGTCTTCTTCAGCATTCCCTATCACGAGGGCTGGAAGGCCTACGTCAACGGCAGGGAGATGCCTGTCGAGAAGGTCAACGTCGGTTTTATGGCGGTGGAATGCGGCGCGGGGTATTCCGAGATTGAATTTGAATTCGAAACGCCCATGCTCCGTCTGGGCACTGCCGCTTCGGTCTGCTGCATTCTTGCCTTTGCGGTCTATGTGATCTTCTTCGCCTACGATCCCGAACGCGGCAGGAACGATCGGGTGAAGAAATTCGTGCGGAAAGCCCGCTCCTTCTGCCGCATCAACCCGCCCGCGCCCGTGCGGGTCATCACCGGATCCGACAGCGCGGAGCAAGGACACAGCGATGAGTTTGAAGAAGAACAGTGATCAGCTGCCTTGCTGTCTGAATAAAGGGGAATTGATAAAATGACAATATTTGCTATAGAATCTTCCTGCGACGACACCGCCGCCGCTGTGGTGGAGGACGGAAGAAAGGTGCTTTCCTCCGTGGTGGCTTCGCAGGTGTTCCGGCATGTGGAATTCGGCGGCGTTGTTCCCGAAATTGCCGGAAGAATGCATTGCGAGGCCATTTCCGGCGTCGTGAAGGAAGCGCTCGCACAGGCTCGGACCGACATCCGCGACGTGGACGCTGTCGCCGTCACGGCTTATCCAGGACTCATAGGGTCGCTGCTCGTGGGGGTCAACTTCGCCAAAGGACTTGCGCTGACCGCCGGAAAACCGCTGATTCCTGTGCACCATTTGCGGGGGCACATCGCTGCCAATTACATCTCCCATCCCGAACTGGAGCCGCCCTTCCTCTGCCTGGTCGTCTCCGGCGGTCACAGCCACATCGTCGAGGTCAACGATTACACCTCCATGCGCATTATCGGACGCACCCGCGACGACGCGGCGGGCGAGGCTTTTGACAAGACCGCCCGCACCATGGGGCTTCCCTATCCCGGCGGCGTGCACATGGACAAACTCGCCGAAGGAGGCAATCCCGACGCCTTCTCCTTCCCGGTTCCCAAGGTCAGCGGTTCGCCCTACGACTTCAGCTTTTCCGGGCTGAAGACCGCCGTGATCAACACCATCCACAACATGCAGCAGAAGGGGCTTGCACTCCCGCGGGAGGATATGGCGGCTTCTGTGCGGCAGTCGGTGGTGAATATCCTCACCGACCGCTTCCTGCTGGCGGCTAATGACTTCGGACACAAAAAGCTCGTGCTCGCCGGCGGCGTTTCCGCCAATTCTCTGCTGCGCAGGCGAATGAGCGAGCTTTGCGCCGACAGGGGGCTTGCATTGTACTACCCCGATCTCTCGCTCTGCGGCGACAACGCCGCTATGATCGGCGCACAGGGTTACTTTGAATTCCTCAAAGGGAATACCGCCGACATGAGCCTCAATGCACGCGCCGAACGCAGCATTGAGCTGTAGTTTTTCACACGTAATCCTCTTCCCGCATGGGAGGATATTTGCTGATTTCCGCCAGCCATTCTTCGTCGAGGATGCTCTCGACATCATCTGTTTCAAATGTCTCCGGCAGACGTTCCGACTTCCTTTTGTCCCACGATGACAAAGGGAAGTCTTTTTTCTTTTGCAGGGCTTCCCGCACAATGGGCAGGAAATACCGCATAGATGTGATCTCGGTATTCCCGCGTGAAGCTACTTCCCGGATGATACCGACAATCATCCCTTCATCGGCTCCCGCTGACTGCATTTCTTTCAGCGCAGCGATGTCCGATTGCCTGAAGGGTCTTCCGGCAACGGACGCGAATGCTTCCTCCACCTTGTTCGGCGGCGGCGAAGCGGCGGTTGTTTGGGCGGCTTTGCTTTCTTCTGCTTTGCTTTGATTTGCTTTTGTTTTGTTTTCTTTTGTTTGCTTTACTTTACTTTGTGGGATATTTGCAGTTTTTTCGGGGGTTTTTGCTGCAAAAACCTCGGTTTTTACCGCGGATTCGTCTTCTGCGGGCAGGGAAGGTTGTGCCGCGCGGCGTTTCCTTTTTTTGGATTCGCCAAGCAGCCAGTATTTGCTCTTATCCGCCTTGCTTCTCGCAGTCACTTCGGCGTAGTGTTGCTGGATTTTTGCAGAGGTGACAACCGACTGCTGCAGGAGGGCATGGTCGAACAGCCCTATTTCCGCGCAATATCGTATCACTTGCAGCGCAATGCTTTTGTCCCTGATCCACCTGTTTCCGACCACCTTCACCACGTAGCCTGCGAGGCGGTCTAAAGAAATTTCCAGATAATATCCGCTTTCATAAACCTTGCTGAGGACGACTTCATAGATGCAGCAGCCCAGCGGGCCGTATTTCTGCATCAGCTCCGTCATTTCGATGTCGTCCCAGTCGTGCACCCCCTTGTAATAGTATTCAAGTCCCGCCTTTTTCGGTCTTGGCATACGATCACATCTCCTTATTGCGTCGAGCTGACACAGAATTCCGGTATTCTTTGTCAGTCGCTTTTTTGATATTTTAGAGGTTCCGTTTATGGAAGTCGGTTTTATTATAACTCTAATTTCTGAGATTGTCAAGACTAAATTTAATTTAATTTAAAACGGTCGAATACAGGACACCGTCCCGGTACAAGGCGGCACCCATGCACCAAAGAACACCTGCGCGCCAAAGACAGCCCGTCGAAAAAACAGCCGCCAATACCCCGTGCGCGGATGGCGCAGCCATATCCAGCTCCGCGACGCGGGCATAGCACCAAAAACCCGGATGCGGGCGCAGGCATTCATTCCCAAAGATCGACGGGGTTCGTCATTTTCTCCCCTTCTATCCAGCCTTCGCCCCCGGCGCAGGGTTGGGACATTCACGCGCCCTGCTGTTTCCTCGATTTTTCATTCATCGCAATCATTTATGATGTTCTTTTTTCTTCCGCAAACCAAAAAGCCCGTGCCATTCCGGACTGGAATCGCACGGGCCGAATGTGAAATTGACGGTAAAGCTGTTATCAGACTTCCTCGGAGGGGCTGATGCTTCTGCGCTTGACGGCAAACAGAATGCCAAACGAAGCGAGGAGCAGGAGGGCGACGCAGATCGCCGACATATCGCCGCTTTCGCCTGTGGAAGGAGACTGGACGCTGCTCGGCTCCACCACCTGAATGGTCGATTGGACGGAAATCGGCTGAAGAACGATTTCTTCCTCTGAATCGCTGCTTGTGCTGTCGTCTGTGGGGTCTGACAGACGAAGCTCCACACTGACGGAATGGCTGCCGGTTTTGAGCTGCTCCAGGAAGGACGCTTTGAGCGTGATGATGATGCTTCCCTTTGCTTTGGTGAAGTCTTTCCCTTCGGTGAGCGCCTTTCCGTCGACATACAACACTGCGAATTTGTCGTAGGTGGTGCTGTCGTCGCCGGTCGGCGAGACGTTCTTGATTGTCAGCGTGAGGGGTTCTTGGCTGCCCTTTGTCCATTTCTCCGCATCGGAGGTGAAGGCGTATCGGATGCCGCAGGTCTGCGTATGCGATATGTCATTGCGGCAGAAGCGTTCTTCTATGCCGTCTTCGGTGGCAGTGGGCGCCTTGGTGACTTTCCACGCGCTCCAGTCGTGACCGTAGGCGGGAACAGCCTCGGCAGCCGACAGAACCTTTTTGCAGCCTGCGCAGATTGTTTCGCCGGTACTGCCTGCCTCTGTGCATGTCGCTGCCTTCTCATTGATCTGCTCGGTGCTCAGTTCGGGAATGACGAGCGTTGCGTTCTCGCCGAAGAAGTCGGATTTGTTGTCCTGCGTGACCACACTGCCGCCTATTTCCACCGTTTCCAGAGCACTGCAGCTTTGACACGCAGATAACCCTATCTCACCCACATTGCCTGTGATACGCAGGGTTTTCAGAGAACCGAGGCCCCAAAATGAGCTAGTGCCGATCGTTGTTACATTGCCTTGTATGCTGACGGTTTCCAATGAGGCGTCGTTTGCGAATGCAGCAGTGCCTATCAAGCCTACATTCCCTTCTATGGCAACGGTTTTCAGAGCGGAACAATTGATGATCGAGGAACTGTTGAGACTGTTGACATTGCCTTTTATGCTGACCTTCTCAAGAAGCTGGCAATCGCTAATCGCACTGCTTTTGACAGTACCTATATTTGCGTTAAAGCTGACCTGCCGCAACATGTTGCAATAGAAAAAGGCATTTGCGTCCAGGAAAATAGTATTGCCGGATATGCTGACGTCGGTCAGAGAGGTGCATGCGAAAAATGTCCGGGAACCAACATTGCCGCTTACGCCGGAAAGGCTTGCCGTCTTTAGATAGTTACAACCGGAAAACGCATTGCCGCCTATTTCCGTAATGCTGCATCCCTCGGCGGTTTTTACCGTCTTGATGTCGGTTCTGTTCGCAAACGCATTCACGGGAATCGAGCCGGAACCGTACAGCGTGAGTTCGCCCGCTTCGTTAAGCTCATATTCGATACCTGTGTCAAATTCGGTTCTTGGCGGGATTATTTCAATGTCATCCGGTTCAAGGGCTGTCGCCGGGCCACTGGTCTTTTTCATGACGGTGGATTTGTTCTCGCTGGCGGGAACGGCTTCGTCTGCCGGGGCTGTTTCGTCTGCCGGGGCTGTTTCGTCTGCCGGGGCTGCTTCGTCCGCCGGGGCTGTTTCGTCCGACGGGGCTGCTTCGTCCGCCGGGGCTGTTTCATCGGTCGGGACTGTATCGTCCGCGGCCTGATTCAGCTGGATGTCGGTGGGAGTGACGGCTTCTGCCTCGTCTGCGAATGCGCTCATGTAGGGCAGCCTGACCGCCAGTGTCAGCGCGATCACCGCACATGTCAGCATCAGCAGCTTTTTGCGGTTGCGACGATGAAGATTTTTCCGTCCCGCGGGTTGGTTCTTTCCTTCCATTGTTTTCATGTGTGAATTGCCTCCTTATGGATACAGGATGGTCTTGGGGATAATTCCCTTTGGGCTTCTGCCCACTACCATACCATAATGATGACAAAACTGTCAATCCGAAAACAGGAGAGAAGATGAAAAATGTACATCAGATTATGTAATTAATTTGTAACAATTAAACATTTTTCATATTTTCATCACCCTATTATCAAAGAAAAAACGACCGCTGCACTCTTCGGTGCAACAGCCGCCTGGAATGAACATATGAATCTTGGGAAAAGCTTAGTTTCTTCTGCCTTCCACATAGCCCTGACCGCCGATGACGACCGAAACAGTCTTGGCAAAAATGATCATGTCGAACACGACCGAACGTCTGACGACGTATTCCTTGTCGAAATACACCTTTTCCTCAGCCGGAACACAGTCGCGTCCGTTGACCTGCGCCCATCCGGTCACACCGGGACGCACATCGTACACGCCTTCGCGCATACGCAGCTTATGGACGTCAGATTCGCTCATGATGAGGGGACGAGGTCCGACCAGACTCATGTCGCCTCTCAGCACGTTGAAGAGCTGCGGCAGTTCGTCGATGCTGGTCTTTCTCAGCACTCTGCCCACGCGGGTGATGTGCGCGTACGGATCCGAAAGATCCGCTGTCGCCATTTCATGCGGGGCGTTTACCTTCATCGTGCGGAACTTGTAGACCTTGAATAAATTGCCGTTTTTGCCAACGCGGTTCTGGCTGAATATGACCGAGCCTTCTGAATCCATCTTGATCATAATCGCCACCAGCGCAAAAAGCGGAAGCAGTAACGTCAGCGCTGCTGCTGAAACGCAGATGTCAAATACTCTTTTGAGAACCGTATAGACAGGCTTTGTCTTGATTCTTGTGTCATCAAAATAAAGCATTCCTACGTAATTCTCACGCACATTAACCATGACAAATGACCCCCTTACAATCACTTTCATTCTAAAGCTACTCATTCTGCACGTGACGATTTCTCACGCACGCGCTTCTCCTTTTTGCTTTGTTTATAGTATACCACATAGTTTATCGAATTTCAATATATTTTTTTTGTTTTTTGCATTTTTATCAGATTTTTCAAAAAATAATCACCGCAGAGCGATAAATAGTTATTAAATAACGATAAACAGGTCATTTTTGTCTTATTATGTCGTATGCTGTCTTTTATTTATTTAGCAAAATAAAGTGCAATTGTGCAATTTGACGAACGACAGGCATTTTACATCTGTCGTTTTTATCATGCCTAATCATATTTCATAAATTTTGCTGCATTTCATCAGGTCACTTTCGGCTTGGTCATGCGTGACAAGAATCACTGTCCGGTTTTGGCAACATTCGTCAACGTAACTTATCACACGTTCCCGCAGCTCCGGGTCCAGCCCCTTGAACGGTTCGTCCATCAGTATCACGGACGCTTCAAAGGCAAGCGCCCGCGCTATGTTCAGACGCTGCTTCATGCCTCCTGAAAAGTCGTCCGGGTAGCCCTTCCGCTCCTTCTCCAGCTCCATCGCCCGCAGTATCTCACGCGCTCGCTCCTTCGTGCAGCCTGTCGCCGCTGTGATGTTCTCCTCCGCCGTCAGCCACGGCAACAGACGGTATTCCTGAAAGATGTAGGCGATCCTCCCCTCCGGCAGCTCTACTTCCCCGCTGTCCGCCGGCAGCAGCCCCGCGATGATGTTCAGCAGCGTCGTCTTGCCTCCACCTGACGCCCCCAACAGGCAGACCCTCTCCCCTTCTTCCGCACTCATGCTGAACTCTTTCAGCACCTGCTTTTCTCCGAATGATTTGCTCACGTTCTTTACGATCAGTGGCATGTTTATGTTCCTCGCTTTCTTGTTGGCTCCTGGCATGATTGATTGGCTGCTTTTTGTGTCTGTTCGAAATGATAGAGGGTGCTTTTGCGGTTGGTTTGCGGACTTTGGAGGCGGGTGCTGCGGTTGGTTGGAGGCTTTTTGGGGACAGTTTGGGGTTTTGGGGTGCGGTTGGTTTTTAATTGGGCGCGGAGTTGGAAAAAAATTCGGCGCGGGGGCGCGGAGGCTGGATAGATGGGGAATATATTTTCTTTCTGAAATATTTTCAGGACAAACTGCTAATGCTATCGTGGGAAATTCTCGCTATGTTGCATATTACTTACAATCTGCACCCTTCAACCTTCAACCTTCCCCTTGCTGTTTGGTCGGTCAAAGTGAAATCTCCTGCCAATGTATCCCACTGCAAAGAGGAAGAGTTTTTCAAGCGCTATGCTCATGATGATCACTACCGCTGTCCATGCAAAGAGATCCGCTGTCTCTAAATAGATCTTGGAATAGTACAGCTGCCGCCCAATCGAATTCTTGGTCACACCGATCACTTCCGCAGCTACGCCCGCCTTCCACGACAGTCCCAGCGCTGTCCGACAGGCTGCCATCATGTAGGGCAGCACCGACGGAATGTATATCTTCAGCACCCGCTTCTGCCGGTTCATGCCGTAGATTCTCGCCATCTCCAGCAGCTTCGGGTCTACCTCCCGGATGCCCTGCGATACGTTGCCGTACACCACCGGCAGCACCATCAGAAAGGAAATGAACACCGGCACCCGCTGTCCCGTCAGCCACACAAGCGCTAAAATGATGAACGACGCCACAGGCGTCGACTTGATCATCGTAATCGCCGGTGAAAAGAATTCCCGCGCAAAGGTGAACTGATGGCAGAGCATCGCCAGCACCGCTCCCGTCACGCTTCCCAGCAGGAATCCCTCAGTGATCCTGCCCAGTGAACCCAGCGAGTATTGCCAGAATTCCGCCGTCGCTGACAGCTCCGTCAGCCGCTTCAATACCTGCCAAGGCGAAACCACCAGCAGCTCCATATCCACGATAAAACAGACAAGCTGCCACAGCACCAGCCAGAGTGCCGCGACAGCTGCCTTTATCGTGATCTTTTTAATTTTCGTCTTCTTCTCAGCCGACATAGTAGAATCCGTCGTCCGGAGCAGCACCGCCGACGGACTGAGGATCCGCTTCCAGCAGCACGTTGATGAAGCCCGATACCGACTTCTTCATGTCTTCGCCCGTCACGCTCACAATGTTGCAGTTCGGAATCGCCTGCTTCGCCAGCGCTTCATTCGGGATGACGCCTAACTCCACAACGGCGGCAACCGTGTTGTCCGTGTCGTTCAGTGCCGCGTCGGAGGATGCCTTGAAGTCATTCAGGAAGGTCCTGAACGCGCCTTCGTTCTCCTTCAGCCAGTCGGCACGCACCACTACAACGCCCTGCGCGATGGGTGTGTCGCATACCTTGTTCCATTCCGCCTGTACGTCCGTCACGGTGAATTCCTTCTCCGCCTTCTTGAGCTGTCCCTTGATGGCGGTTGCCTTCGGCTCCGGAACCATGATGGTCTGCACGTCGCCGCTCACGATCTTGGCGGTCAGTTCGTCCACCGTGTAGTCGAAGCTGACGGTCGTTTTGTCCAGGTTGTTCTGCTTGATGAGGTAATTGAGGATATACTCCGGGTTGGAGCCCTGCACGGTCGAAGGCGCGTAGATGGTCTTGCCCTGCAGGTCGGCTGCCGATTTGACTTCGCCCGTGGTGTCGATGATATACAGAACGCCGAGTGTGCTCACTGCCGCGACCTTCACGTTGCCCTTTGTCACCTTATACAGCTTCGCTGCCAGGTTGGTGGGAACGCAGGCGATGTCAACTTCGCCCGATGAGATTTTGGCAACCATCTGGGTCGGTTCGTCGGTGTAATCCGCTGCGTAGGTGTTGGTGTAGCTGTTTTCGCCGTCGCTGTAGGCTTCCGCGATGGTCGACTTCTCCTTGGCTAACTTCGCCATGGAGACGCCTGTCGGCCCTAACAGTGCGCCGAATTTCACTTCGGTGGTCACTGTCTTCTGTTCTTTGGCTGCCTCCGAGGAGACATCGTCCTTCTTCTCCGTGCCGCATGCGGCGAGAGATACCATCATGGCCAGCGACATGACAATCGCTGAGATCTTTGAAATTGCTTTCATTCTACAATTTCCTTCCTTTGAATGAGATTTTTATTGTAAGAACCGGGGCTCCGGCTCAGGCAATCTGATTTTATACATTTTGCAGCGCTGCGACGTCGAGCAGACCGATCACTTTGCCGCTGCGGGCGATCATGCCGGATTCCTCCAGCGTTCCCAGCGCTCGGTAGAGCGACGCACGGGACATGTTCAGACGCACCGCCAATTCCGCGCAGCTCCGGATGACCACTTCCGGCTGTCCGCTGTCCGTCGTGAATTCGCTCAGCAGATAGTCCGCAAGCCGCTGCTCCACGCTGCCGCGGGACAGGGTGTGTATCTTCCGGTTCAGAAAGGCGATCCGTCCGCAGAAAAAGCCCATGACGTTCGCCGCGATCTGCGGATGCCGCTCCATCAGCGAGGTCGGTTCCGCCGTGCCGATGAAGGCGATCCGGCTCTTCCCCGCCGCCTTCGCCTCCGACATAACCGGATTCACCCGGCAGCCTGCCAGCGAAGCGATGTCGAACGGCTGCGATTCGCCTACGACATTCAGCAGCATCGTGCCTTCGCCCTCCGCGCCTGAATATATTCTGACCGATCCTGTCAGGACTATTCCCCAGCAGTTCGAGCGAACCTCCTGCGGCAGCGTTTCCCTGCCCGAAAAGGTCTGCACCTGCACGCCCGATTCGTCCAGAAAGGCGCGTATTTCCTCCGCCTCACAGCCGTCGAACAGCCTGCATTTCTCAATCCTGACATAGTCTTCGGCTGTCGGTTCTGCATTTTTCAAGTGGTCGCGCCTCCCTTTTTGCTCGCGTAAAGTGTATCATATAATACACTTTTTAATTGATTATACACGCGGTTTTGGGTTTTGTCAAGGGGTTTTGCCAATAATTGTTAAAATAATAACGATATTATTTATCCCCTTTTTCTTCTTTGCCTTTGCCGCGAAAAATGAATCCGAACCACCACACGGCGGCGATCGCCTGCAGCAACGCCGCTGCCGGGAACCTCGCAAAAAATCGCAGTATTCCGGCAAACGCCTCCGGACGGAACAGCAGCGCCACGCCGCACACCGCCGCCGCTGCCGCAGCCACCAGCACCGCGCCGGCTGCCATGTCCTTCGCACCGCCTGCCCGCGGGCTGATCTCTCCTGTGCAGTCCACCGCGCGCTCTATCGCGCTGTTAACCGCTTCCAGCGAGATCACCAGCGCGCAGAGCACCACGATCAGACAGAATTCTCCCCGCGTCAGCCCGAAAAACGGCAGATAAACAAAAAGGTGGAACGCAACCGCCAGATGAAACCGGAAGTTGCGCTCCTCCTTTGCACAGGTGATCAGTCCGCGGAAGGCGTAGACAAATCCCCTCATGAATTTCTTCATCGCTTTTGCCCTGCTCCGTCAGCCCGGAAAATCGTCCGGATTGGTCACGTAGCTCGAATCGCGGGGAAGTCCCAGCGACTGCATGACCGCTTCCTCCTTCTCACGCATGCGCACCGCTTCGATGCCGCCCTGCTCGTGGTCATAGCCGAGCAGATGCAGCATGGAATGCGCTGTGAGATAGCCGATCTCGCGCTGGAAGGAGTGTCCGTATTTCTTCGCCTGATCCACCGCTATCGGCACGCACAGCACGATGTCGCCCAACTGCTTCGCGCCGGTCGCAGGATTGACGTCGTAGCTGCCGTCTACGCCCAGCGGGAAGGAAAGCACGTCGGTGGGTGCGTTGGTGTTGCGGAATTTCGCGTTGAGCTGCTGGATCTCGTCTACGTTGACAAATGACACGCACACTTCACAGGAGCCGGGAATCTTCTCCATCTGGAGCACTGCGTTGCAGCATCTTCTGATCAGCAGTCGGATGCCTGTGGGAATCTTGACGGCCTTTTGCCTGTCCTCTATGATGACTTTTGTTCTGTCCATTTTCAAAATTGCCTCCTGACCTGATAAATTATTGTTTTTTTATCGTCTTTCTGAACGGCTTCTTTTCGTTCTTTTCGTTTCTTTCATTTTCGCTTTTTTCATACGCCTTGATGATGTCCTGCACCAGCTTGTGACGCACCACGTCACGCCCGTCAAAGCGCACAATCGCTATGTCCTCGATGCCGCTGAGGATCCTTATCACCTGCGAGAGTCCCGATTTCTTCCCGTCGGGCAGGTCGATCTGCGTGACGTCTCCGTTGATCACCATCTTGGAGCGGAATCCCAATCGCGTGAGGAACATCTTCATCTGCTCCCGCGAGGTGTTCTGCGCTTCGTCCAAAATGATGAAGCTGTCGTCCAGCGTGCGCCCGCGCATATACGCCAGCGGTGCGACCTCTATCGTCCCTCTCTCCAAATACCGCTGGTAGCTCTCCGCGCCCAGCATGTCGAACAGCGCGTCGTACAGCGGTCGCAGATAGGGGTCAATCTTGGATTGCAGGTCGCCCGGCAAAAAGCCTAATTTCTCCCCCGCTTCCACAGCCGGTCGGGTCAGAATGATTCTCTCGACCTCTCCCCGCCGGAATGCGGCGACTGCCATCGCTACCGCCAGATACGTCTTGCCCGTACCCGCCGGTCCTACTCCGAAGGTGATCGAATGGCTCGCTATCGCTTTGACATAATTGCTCTGACCGATGGTCTTTGGCTTGACAGGCTTGCCTTTGGATGTGATGCAGATGCATTCTTCCGGCGCGTTTTCCCATTGCCCTTCCATGTTATCCTCTACAAGCGAGATGCAATATCTGACAGACTGGTCGGTCAGCGTCTCTCCCCTTTTGACCAGCGCAAGCAGCGATTGTATCGCACGCACCGCTTTCCTCACGCTGCTCTCTTCCCCTGAGACTTTGATCTCCGAGCTTCGGGTGATCAGCTTGACCCCGAACGTCTTCTCGATCAGCCTTACGTTCTCATCATAGCTGCCGAACAGACTCACCGCGTGCTCCAGCCTCTCTATTTGCACGGTTTCCTCGTACAATGCCTAAAGACTCCTCTCACAATCACAAAGATTGATGTTGTGATTATATTCCGCCGACAGGCAAACTGTGCCCATTGAGCGAAAAACAGGCAGAATATTTACCTTCGGCGAGATACAATCATCACATTTACCAGTGTATTATAACACACATTTTTAAATTTGTCACTATTTTTTTTTTAAAAAACGCAATTTTTTAGAATTTTTTCATATTTTTTTTAAATTTCACGACCGATTATGCTGTTATTTTACGGAACAGAAAAAACTCCGCCTGCGGTGTGTGCGCTGTGCGCCACTTTCCGCAGGCGGAGTGGATCGGTTGTTATGTGAGGAAATTTACGCCTGTTCCAATAATTGTGTCTTTGCTTCGAATTCCGCGACGGTCATGTCGGCTCGGCCTGCGGCTTCAGATACCGTCAATATGCCGTCCTTTACAAGGCTGATGAGCGTCCTGAGCATGCCCTCTGCCCGGCCTTCTGCCCGGCCTTCTGCCCGGCCTTCTGCCCGGCCTTTTTCTATGCCTTTTTCTATGCCTTCGGCTCTTGCATCAATAATAATTCCTTCGATGGCTTCGCACATATCTACACGCTCCTCTCCGTCGTCATAGCGCAGGTTTGATTTCGTGACCACATTGACTAAATCGGCTGTCTTTTTTGAAACGCTGCGGTATGATGTGTCTTCGTTGATCAGTTGGATGAGTTTTTTCTTGTTCTTTGACTGCTTGATGAATCGCAACGCAAGGCTCAGTTCTGTGTGGAATTTGGTGAAGTCTTTGTCGGCGATCTCTGCCGGGGCAATCAGATGCAAATGATAATTGTCTACAAACGGCAGTATTTCCTCATCCGCCGACAGCATGCCGTGCAGGTCCTTCGGGGCTGTCCATTCGTCGGGACCGAAGTACAGCGTCAGTGTGATCACCGGAAGCAGTTTGTCTGTCTTGTAGAATCCGGATAGGAATTCCGCCCGCGTCTCCGGCATCCTGTCCCCCATTTTGTGGGATTTCGCGGTTTCCTCTACCTGCGCCACATATTGAATCGAATCATAAAGCATATTCCGCACCGGCATGGCGTAATGAATCTCTGACTGGTTCTCTATCCCTAACAGCATATACGCCGCTTTGTCATCTTCCATCGCCGTTACCATTTTTAATATGTCGCGGTACTTTTGTACGGGAATCGGTTTGCTGTCGTCTCCATACGGCAAGACAATAGAAGTGGTATCGAGCGGTCTGAGCTGTTCCGGCTTGATGACCTGTCTGCCCCCGTACAGAAGAAAATTGAATGCATCCGCAAAAATCTCCTTGTCCTGCATATAGTCCTTGGTTATCGTATCCTTGTCAGACATCCGCTTCACTCCCCTTCCACTGTTATTGTAGCATTGTTCAGCCGGACTGTCAAGCGATATTCACAAAACCTTCGCCCTTCACCGGTTCGGCTTTAGTGGGCGGTCTTGCTCCAGGCTTTCATGCGGAGGGCTTTGTCGAGGATGACCTTGCGCATGCGGATGGATTTGGGAGTGACTTCTACCAGCTCGTCATCCGCGATGAATTCAAGGCACTGCTCCAGGCTCAGCACCGTATGCGGCACCAGGCGCAGCGCTTCGTCCGAGCCTGCGGCGCGGGTGTTGGTGACGTGCTTCTTCTTGCAGACGTTGACCACGATGTCCTCCGATTTCGGTGACGCACCGACAATCATGCCTTCATACACCGGCACGTTCGGACCGATGAACATCCTGCCGCGCTCCTGCGAATTCCACAGGCCGTAGGCGGTCGCTTCACCTGTCTCGTGGGCAATCAGGCTTCCCTGCTGACGAACCACGATGTCCCCCTTATACGGCTCGTAGCTGTCGAACACGTGGTTCATGATGCCGTTGCCGTTGGTGTCCGTCAGGAATTCCGAACGGTAGCCCATCAGTCCGCGTGCCGGTATCTTGAATTCCAAATGCGTCATGCCGCTTTCGCGGGTGTCCATATTCAGCATTTCCGCTTTGCGGGTGCCTAATTTCTCCATGACCGTGCCCACGTAATCCTGCGGGACTTCGATCATCAGCAGTTCCATCGGCTCGCACTTGACGCCCTTGATCTCCTTATAGATGACCTGCGGGCGGGATACCTGGAATTCGAAATTCTGGCGGCGCATGGTTTCGATCAGAATGGAAAGATGCAGCTCGCCGCGTCCCGATACCTTGAAGCAGTCGGTCGTGTCGGTCTCCTCCACGCGCATGGCGACGTTGGTCTCCACTTCCTTGAACAGCCTGTCGCGGATGTTGCGGCTGGTGACATATTTGCCTTCCCTTCCAGCAAACGGAGAATTATTGACCATGAACATCATCGCCACGGTCGGTTCGTCGATCTTGATGAAGGGCAGCGGCTCCACGCAGTCGGGTGCGCAGGCGGTTTCGCCGATGTTCAGGTCGCTCAGTCCCGACACCGAGATAATGTCGCCCACCGATGCGCTCTCCGATTCCACACGGCGGAGTCCTTCGAATTGGTAGAGCTTGCCGATTTTGACATTCTGTGTCGTGCCGTCGCTGTGGCAGAG
>ONID01000061.1 GCA_900317765.1 uncultured Eubacteriales bacterium
ATGTTTTGTCAGTGAGGTTAGTTTGCCATTTTTCTGCGATTAGGATTATCCAAAATCACCGCTGTTGATAGGATAATCCTTCACAGAAATAATGTCAATAGGGCTCAACAGAAACTCTATTGCTCTGACCAGATTTTCTATTCATGGGTACATCTTAACAGACAGAGAATGAAATCCAATATGCGAGGGAAATTTTGCCATCGTCCTCATCGTCACTGGATGCCTGAAAGAAGCAACGCCCTTTTCTTTGTTTAATGCGACGCAAATTTTGAGTTCCAAAAATAACAGACCAAGCACTTGCAGTGACGACGTATTGTCACTCCCATGCGTGATCTGCCTATTATTATATGATTTTTGCTCCGCTATCATTGATTTGTCTGCGGTGAAACGATTTACCGCTTCCTATTTTTGCATAAAACGTATCACGCGGCTGACGCTGTCAGGGGACTGAAGGCTTTCTTCGACCAACGCGATATATTTAGCAATGCATTTGTCGTTGGGATTGGCTCCGGCTACCTGACGGAAACATTGGAGCGCTCCTTCGCAGTTGCCGAGGTGGAGCTTTTTAACACCGTTTTCAAAGACGTCTTTGGTATTGGTTCGGGCCATGCGTTCCCGGTCGTCCAGGCAATCCAGCACCTCATAGAGCGCTTTGATTTCATTGACGCCAGCCACCTGTACCATGCCGAGAAAGCGAAGGTTATATTCCTCGGCATCTGAAAGCCTGTCCAGCGTATCTTTGGAGATAATCATACCGGTGGCATATTGTTTGGTCAGTGATTCCAGCCGTGAGGCAAGGTTGACGGTGTCGGAAATGACGGTGCTGGAAAGACGTTCCTGTTCACCGATAATGCCCAGCATGGACATACCCGAATGAATACCGATACCGATACGGATTTCCTCTCCGCCAAACTGGAAGGTGCCTCTGTCCAGCACAATGGACCGGTATAGTTCAATACCCGCGTCCACAGCGGACTTCGCATCGGTAAAAAGCGCCATGACCGCGTCGCCAATGTATTTATCCACAAATCCGCTGTACTTGCGGATGATGGGTCCGGCTGTTTCGGTGATCGCGTTGACAAATGAAAAATTTTCTGATGTGGTCATCATTTCCGATTTTTTGGAAAAGGCACGTATGTCAAAAAACAAAACCGTAATGTCTGTACAGACCGCATCTCCCAAATGAATATCGGTGATGGATTTCTTTTGCAGAAGCTGCATGAACTGTATAGGAACAAATTTAAAATATGTGTCCTTGAGCTGCTCTGTGTTGCGGAAGGAAACCGCGAGCTTTTCCGCCATCGTATTCACGCCGCGCCCTATGTCGCCGATTTCATCATGTGACAATCTGTTAATGCGGGCATTGAAATTGCCCTTGGCTATCTCGGATACCGCGTCGGAAGTTTTTCTGATCTGACGCAGGGTCAACAGTGCCACCGCTACCATGCAGAAAATAAAAATCGGGAAAAACAGCAGGAACTTACCGATGGTTTCCCAGATCAGGTTTTCCGTCATGAGCTGATAGGCGTTCAGATCGGCGCCTGTTTCCAGTACGGCAACAATTTCACCGGTAGAATTGTAGATTGGCGTCTGCGCATATACCCAGTCGCCTTCAAAGTCCGAATAGGTATTGACAAAGCTCTGCCCGTCATGAAACGCATCCCATTCCGGCGCGGATTCGTCAATGGTATCATAATAGCTGAAATTCGGAGAGGAATCGTTGCTGATAGCCAGCAGATACAGGTCGTATCCGCGCAGCAGATAAATGGCTGTGTAATAGGATTGGTTCCATGTGTCCTTGTTATCGTTGAGGATTCCCTGCAGGTTGGCGTGCATGTGATTGAATTCATCGGTGTTCAGGCTGCTGTAGCTCGTCAGCGTTTCAATTTCATCTCCGTTGAATTTGTCCGAATTCAACACGGTAAACCCCATGACCCGATTTTCCATATTCTCCATGAGAATACGCATGACGGAGCTGCTCACATAATTGAGGCTGATGGCAAGCATCGCCAATATGATGGGAACAGTGGCCAGAATCTGCTTGACAAAAATAGAGAGCCGTATGCCGTTTCCCTTTTGCTTCAAAAGAGAAATCAACACGCAGCATAACAGGCACAGCGCGGCCACCGCGCAGCCCAGCGCAAGGTAGGACGGAATATACAGAATCGGTTTTTTGACAAAGACCGGTCCCTTTTGCTGACAGTCTCCGTTTTGGGAGATCATCAGCAGCGAATCCCCTGAAATAGTGGTGAGCATCCCCTGACAGAAATATAGTCCGCTGCACGTAAAGTCGCCGGAAATATTTTGGTATGTACCGTCGCTGCCAACCAGAAAGATGGTCCCGCCGCTGATGTCATTGATATAAATATGTTCCGCGTCTCCCGCGATATAATAGGGCTGAATGCCGCCTCCGTCAACGGAATAATCGAATCGGTGCAGAACGGTTTCCTCCCCGTTTATCCGGCCGAGGCCGACGCCGCCGTCCGCTGTCGTAAACAGGTATTGATCCTCAGAAATAAACCGCGCCAATAAATGCATGAAGGCGGCATCCTCCGCATTGATGCGGCCGGTTTCAAAGGCTATATTGACATTCGGATCGACTGACACAATGGAAATATCCGTTCCGCTCCTAAGCATCAGCATCAGCTTGTCGCCTATGAGCGTCATTCCAAAAATGCTGTTGTTGCGGTGGGGTGGATTTTCCGCATTCTGATAATCCATACGGAAAACCTCTTTTTCCAGCTTTCCGTGGGAATTGAATTTGCAAATGGACTCGAATTTGGTTGTATAGGATTCCGTATTCTGAAAAAGATACTGCACGTAGCAGCCGCCGTCTCCGGCTGGGGCCATATCCGTGACAAAGCCGATACCTTCAAAAGGAACGTCGGGGATGATGTATTGCACCTTTCCGTCCGGCGAAATGCAGGAGACGCGTCGGCATTCGTTGTCCGTCACAAAGAGATTGCCGTTTGCGTCAGAACAGGCATAAACCACATTCCGAAGGGTCAGCTTCGTGGAAGGTAATAATTCTCCGTTGCCCCAGAGCCACCACAGAATGAGGGCTGTTGTGCCTAAAAGCAGCGAAACCGCAGACAATATAAGACGTGTTCTTTTGTTTGATGTTTGTCCATGTGCCACATTAATTCACTCCTTGACTTTATTATATGCTTCTGATAAAATGATACCCATGAAGGGGGCAGGACGTATGTCGTTGGAGGTATCCGAGCAAATCGGGTTTATAGAAAAAATGACCGCTGAAAATATATTTCATCTGCCCGATATTTCGGATTTTGCGGAATTCGAGAAATATCGACGCAAAATCACAATAGGTGATCTTTCCTTTACCTCCTGCTATCTGTGGGCGGAATCTATGCATTATCGCATCAGAACTACGCCGCATGCGATGTTTGTTTTGGGGCTGGGAGCCGATCATGAGATCGGCATTTATGCGCTGTTTGGGGAGAATGTCAGTCTTATAGAAGATGATATTCTCTTTTTGAGGCAGCTTTTTGCGGACGCTCATATTCCGCTCAGGCTGGAATGTGTGAGCGAAAGCGATGTAACTCTGCTGAGAAAGCTGCCTTTTTCATGTGAAGTGTCATTTGACGAAAACTACAGCGATTATATCTATGATAATGCCGATTTTTCCGATATTGTTGGTTCACGGAACAAAACCAGGCGGCATGAATACAACCGTTTTGTCCGGCTTCATCCCGACGCGATTCTGGTGCGGGGTCACTTTAGTGACGCTGCCGTGCGCAGCGACTGTACAGCGGTATTTGACAAATGGTGCGCACGGCACAGTTGCGCAGAATGTCGTTTTGGCTGTGAAAAGAAGGCGTTTGACCGCCTTGAAGAAATCGAAATGCCGAACCGCCACCTGCTGGGAATTGTTTATGAAAAAGGGCAGCCGCTTTCCTTTGGCTTCGGAGAGCTTCTGACAGAGGATTGTGTCTTTTTTCATGTGCAAAAAAACGCGGTTGCCATCGACGGTTTATCTTATTTCCTGCACCGTAACATGGCGTTGCAGATACATCCGGATGTTAAAATTATCAACTGGGGTGAGGATATGGGAATGGAAGGCATACGCCGCAACAAATCCAGATACCACCCTATCGAATGGCGAAAAAAATACAACGTATTGATCAAAGAGTAATACCGTGGCGCGTGAAAAGTTCAAGCAGAAAATCCAGAGAACGCTTCTGTCCTTCCAACTCTTTGACTTCGATCAGCATCGACGCGCCCTTCATTTGCTCCGCGTACAGCTTGGCGAATCTGTCCCAGTTGATCAGACCGTCACCTATGGGCAGATGAAGATCGTGCCGCAGATCGCAGTCATTCAGATGAATATGTCTGACATAGGGAGCCAGCGTTTTTATAAATTCATCGGCGCTGTACTCTCCCTCGCCGAATACCGTCGCGTGGGCAAAGTCCAGACATATGCCGAAACAAGATACGCCGTTCAGTTCCTCCCCGAGCCGGAGAAGCAGATCAGGCGTCATATCGAACATGTTTTCCATCAGCAGGTCAATTCCCGGATACTGCTGCGTTTTGGCAGTCCAATACGCAGCGTTTTTTTTGACCCAGTCATCGCAATAGGCCTTGTCATGGAAATTGGGAATGCTGCCGGAATGAAAAATCACTTTGCCGCATGACAGCGCTTGGGCGGCGGCAATACTCTGGTTGATCCGTAAATCGGACACTTCACGGATACGCGCGTCGCCGCTGTGTACTGTTACGTCGAGAAAAGCGCCGTGCAAGCTGCGTACCCGTGGCATATCGTGTGATTGATAAACGTCGGTAAGCCTCGCAATTTCATCTTCATTGTCAAGTACGGTGGGAAACATAAAATCATTGAATTCCCAGCCAAGATGATACTGTGTGGAAAATTTGATGGTTTCCGGGAGGCGGGTCACATCAGGAATAATAGAAACCGGCATATTTTGCACCTCACTCAATAGTTTTCTAAATTTTAACATTTATTTTCAAAAAAAGCAATATAAATGATTAATATTTCAATATACTCTTGCATAAAAAGGGAGGTTCATGTATAATACTCTTGGATTATCAAGGGGGGTATTACCATGAAGAAGCTCATCGGACGTCTGACGTCTGTGAAATTTATCTTGGTCATATATATCATCACAGCGTTTTGTGTGCTGCTTGCCGTGAATTGTTACCGCGCGTTCAAAATCGGTCCTTTTTCACAGCAATATGAAATATCTGACATGTCGGGGTATTTCTGCGCGGGCGATGCTCGGTCTTATTTCATTGAGAACAGCGGTCGTACTGTCACGGCGGTCAACGAAAAGGGCGAATACATTTTTTCAATCGACGGAGGAAACCGGAACGACGGTTTCTTCCATGCCAGAGAAATCGCCTGTGACGACGACGGCAATATGTATCTGCTTGACAAGGTAATCAATACCAACGGCAAAGACGTAGACAGCGAGCGTATTCTGAAATACGACGGGAACGGCAAACTGCTTGGCTGCCTGCTGGAGGAAACCGAACTGTCCGGAGAGAATCTGATGTGTCTTGCTTTTTTGAACGATGCTCTGTATGCGGCGTTGGTCAGTGACAGCGACATACAGATTCTCCGCATGACTTCTGATGGAGAACCCAAAGTACAGAAGCAATATTCGTGGGACAACGCTTCCATGACCATACAGGATATTGCGATCAGCCGGACGCTCGATGGGGTGGCAGTCACCAAAAGCGGCAATGTGGTTCGTCTGTCTGACGGTACCGTGATATTTGACGCGGCAGCGCATAACAGTTCCGAGTATTATGCCATGGCGCACGAAGCGGCTTTTGATACAGACGGAACGCTGTATATCAGCGATATCGGCAACCGTGTTGTTATGAGGTATGACGGGCAGGAACTGACAGAATTCATTGCGCACGGCGAACCCTTAAAGGAGCTTCCCGATGCGTTCAGTGAACTGCCGATTTATACCGGACTTAACTGCAAGAACGGAACGGTTTCCGTTACATATGCCGAGAATTATTACGATAAGGATTCCGGCGAGGTCATTAATCATTACAATGCCTATGCGGTTTCCGCCGTCAGTAAGACCCTGTTGTTCAACAGCAACACCGTCAGAAAAAGCGCGTGGGTATTTGCCAAAGGAATCGTGTTTTGTGTTACGGCGGGATTTCTGGTCGTTGCGATTCTTTACACGTTGCTGCTGGCTGTGCTGCTGCTGCGTCAGAACCGCGGCGACAGGACATTTCTGACGCAGTTGGGACTGTTGACCATTGCCATTGTCACCGCCGGCATTGTGGCAGGTATCACCCTGAACACGACCAATCAGCGGTATTTTAATGAGGTTATGAACAAAATGACCAACATCGCCCTGCTGATGGCGAATTCCATCGACGAAGACGATGTGAATGCGCTGGAATCGCCTGAGAGCTTTATGAGCCAATCTTACAATCATATCGACCGGCAGATTAAGTCGGTGCTCCAAAATGAAATCAATGCCGAGGACGGTATCTACTGCATCATTTACAGGGTGCATAACGGGATTGTCTACGAGGCATATTCAGATGAAACGCTTTACGGCACGGGTTATCCGATGCCCGGTGGCTTTGAAGGCTCCGCCGAGCAGGAAATTTATGAAACCGGGCAATATATGTCGTTCGGCAATTACAACGGCTCCGACGGCAGCTATATGTTCGTGCTCATGCCCATCAAAACCGCAGCCGGAGAAGTGACGGCGCTCATGGAAGTCGGCACCGATCTGTATATTTTTACCGCCGAATCCAACCGCCTGTTCTTCAATATTCTGCTGTATGCCGCCATGACCGTCATTATTCTGCTGCTGCTGGCGGGAGAAGTAATGATTTATCTCCAGCTTCGCAAGGACAATTCACACACCGGAAATTCTTGCACGCGCAAGAATGCCGGCCTGATTCGTCCGGTTTCCTTTCTGCTCTTTTTTGCCGCCAATATGTCTACCGCGTTTTTGCCTGTTTACGGTGAAAGCCTGTGGCATGAGGGTTCATTGATCCCAAAAGAAATGGCGTCTGCGCTCCCTCTTTCCGCCGAGCTTTTGTTTGCCGCGCTGACTGCCTTTGCCGGAGGATTCATTGTCAATCGCGTCAGTGCCAGAAATCTCTGTATTTTCGGCGCACTGATGTACGTCGCGGGCAATGCTCTGTGCGGTACGGCGCCGACGCTGGGGATTCTGATTCTGGGGAATTCCGTATGCGGCATAGGCGGCGGATGCTTTGCCACGTCAATCAACTCCTATGTGGCGGAATACGCGGAGGAAAAACAGCGCAACAGTGGGTTTGCAGGTTACAACGCCGCGTATCTGGCGGGTATGAACTGCGGCACCGTGGTCGGCTCCGCCATCAGCGAACGGTTCGGCGTGCGGGAGGCATTTTTGGGAGCGTCGATCGTGGCGCTGGCTTCCGTGTTTTTCATTGTAAAGCACATGGATAAACGCATCGTTGCCACAGAACGTTTGGAGAAATCCACATCCAAACATTCGGTCAGAGAAATGCTGACATTTCTTTTCCGACCGGGAATCCTGCGTTACTTTTTCCTGTTGCTGATTCCTTATCTGGTGTGTACGTCTTTCCTCAATTATTTCTTCCCGTTGTTCGGTGAGGAAAATTCGCTGACGTCTACACAGATTTCATCGGCGTTTCTTGTCAGCGGCGTGATTTCCATTTATCTGGGGCCGATTATCACCGACATTATGATTGATAAATGCGGCGCGAAACTGTCAGCGGTCATTGCTTCGTTTATCTATGTGTTTTCCTTCCTGCTTTTCACGCTTCACCAGAACATCGCGGTTTGCTTTGTCATTGTGGGCTTGCTGGCCATTGCGGACAGCTTTGGACTGACGGCACAGTCAGTGGAGTACTCTTCGCTTGATGAAGTAACCGAAATGGGTGAAGGCAAGGCCATGGGCATCAGCAGTGCCTTTGAAAACAGCGCCTATACGCTGGGGCCGGTCTTATTCAGCGGTCTGTTTATGCTGATCGGATACGCGGGAGGCATCGGGCTGATTGGCATCATCATGCTGGCGCTGCTGCTGCTCTATGTCTTCGCTGAATTCCGCCGCTTTCGCGGAAAAAGGGTGTCGTCATGATAACGGTCATTCATCCGCCGGAAAGCATGAAATTCCAGTTGATGCATTTATGGAATACATGCTTTGATCACGACGAGGATTTTTGCGCATTCTTCTTTGAGCGGCATTTTGAGCCGGAAAAGGCGCTTGCTGTGACAGACGATAGCGGCGAAGTCTATGCCGCGCTGCATTTCTTTGACGGTCTTTTTCAGGACGGCAGCCGCGCAACTCATCCGGTATGGTATGTGTACGGTGTGGCAACTTCGCCGTCTCACCGCAAAAAAGGCTATGCCTCCATGTTGCTGCGGCAGTTGATAGAGGAAGCACGCAGTGAGAACATTGCCATGCTCTACCTGACGGCAGAAACCGAGGCATGGCATTTGTACGAATCGGTCGGCTTTTGCCGTGTGGCGGAACTGAGCCGCACCGAGTGGCAGGTTTCCTGGAGAAAATCAGTCTTACATTGGAAAATCTGCTCATTGGAGAAATTCAAGCAGTTGCGCGGCGAATATACGGATACGCTAGCGGAGGCATTTCTCTGGCGCGGACGGGAGTTGGATTTTATGTATAGCGATGCCTGCCGCGACGGGCAGGTACTTTGCACATCCTTGGACGGACGCGAATATTATGCGGTGGTCAGGCTGCGCGACAATGAGTTGACAGTAACAGAAACCGATTTCCCACGCGAGAAGGGAGATCAGCTCGCGGAGAGCATTGCTTCCCGGTTCAGGTGGAACGGTTCGCTTTACGCGCATGGACGGAAGGGCGAATTTTTCAGCGGCTGTTCTGTGGTGCTGAAAGAAAACTTTTACATCGGGCACATACTGTCGGTAGACGGTACGCTTCCCTCATCGGAAACGTACATGAACCTTCTGGCGGATTAAAACACAAAAAGGACGGTAATACTTATGTTCAACAGCAAAGCAAAAGCGGCGCTTCGCGCGATTGACGAGCAGATGACAGCGCTCTACCAAGAAAAACGGTATTCGCAAACGCTTGCCATTCTGAACGATTTAGGCAGAAAGCTCATTAATTCCGATCGGTGCAGCTTCTGGTGTGTCGATGAAAAAAACGATACGCTCTGGACAATGGAAGCACACAATGTGGAAAAAATCGTGATTCCGAAAGGCTCCGGTCTGGTGGGATACGCCATAGATCACAATGAAGTACTGATTGTCAATAAGCCTTATAAGGACAGCCGATTCAACGCGGAAGTGGATAAACAAACAGGTTATAAGACCAAATCTATTCTTGTGATGCCTGTCACCAATTCCAAAAAACAAGTCATTGGTGCCTATCAGGCTATTAACAAGCGTCACGGCAAATTCAAACAAACCGACGTCAAGAGCCTGATGCTTCCCGCCGTCATGCTGGGAAAAATCCTTGAATCGCAGTTGCTCTATAATTCCGCGGTGGAAGACCAGCTGACAGGTCTCAAAAATCGCAGAGGGTTCTATGATTTTTATGAAACCTATATCAGTTCCAACGAGTATCATAAACATTGCGTGATTATGTGCGATATTGACTTTTTCAAAAAATTCAACGACACTTATGGACATAACGCGGGTGACGCGGTGCTCAGGCACGTCGCGAATGTGTTTCACAGCAATATCCGGGTGGACGATGGCGTCTTCCGCTGGGGCGGAGAGGAATTTATCTTCCTGCTGCCTCATACCGATTTGGATACGGCGGCGGGGCTGGCGGAAAAGCTGCGTAAAACCATTGAGGAGTCCGTTTGCCGATTTGAAGATTTGGAGCTTCGTGTCACGATGAGTTTCGGCGTACATACGATTTCTCCGACGCTCAATGTGGAAGACAACGTGAAAGCCGCTGATGAGAAGCTGTATCAGGCAAAGGAGAATGGACGCAACCAGGTGCGGAAGTAATCAATGTCAATTTTTAAGAGCCTGTTCAGCACCCCTTTACACACGCGGGAGTACCAAACAGGCTCTGATTGTTTTCAAATAGCTATGGGCTTGTCATAACGAGAAAGTGATGAACACGACTGTAAAGAATAATAGTGCGAGCAGCATTTCCAAACCGTATGCAATATGGCAGCTCGTATCCTTTCGTGCTTTTTTTACGATGAATTGTACAAGATACATCAACAAAGCGAACAAGAGAATCATGAGCCAATCGCATGCGATAATCAAAAAGACCGTCCACAGCTCCAAAGCAATCCCTCCGTTTACCATCATGGAAAGAGCCAAAGCAGTACCGGCCGCAAAGATACCGCCCAGCCAGAACAGTGCGCGGAATGTCACGGAACTGATTTTGCGGTGAGAATTGACGGGAATATGGCGTTGAATACGTTTCTCACAGATAAGCATAAGCGCAAAGCCAATGAAAGACGAGAATATCATCAAAAGCGGAAGCTTATAATCATCAATAAAATCCACAGCAGAAGCATACCATGCGGATGGGTCATAGGGGAGAAGCCGTTCGGCACATTCTCCCATTGTCAGACTCGCTCCGACGCTTGCCCAAGCGGCGCAGAAACCTGTGAATACAGGCAAAAAATACTGTCTGAAATGCTCCTTCATATCTGCATATACCTCTTTTAATCGGCGTACAATGCCTCGGCTATGGCCTGAAGATCAAAACCGTCAAGATCCTTTGATGAAACGCTGACGGAATAGGAAATCCCCGTTTCTTCATCATACCAAGTGCAAAGATCCGCTCATTCATCTTTACCGATATAGCGGTAACATCTTTACCTTCATTTGACCGTCTGCCCAGTTTGCCAGAGTAACATCGTCCTGCTGTGTCCATTCATAATACATACCCGAAATATCTGCGGTCCTGTCGCCGGTTACCTGCGCTCTCGCTGTAAAGCTGTCCCCGTTCAGGTCAAACGAAAGCTGAACCAATGCGTGCGAATCAGTTTCCATTGCGCTCCATACTGTGTTTTCCGCTCCGGCAGGTACGCCAAACGAATGAGAACATAGTTTTTTTGCCTCGGTTTCTGTAATATCGCGCCAAGGATTGGCAATCTGAACGTTTTCCCAACTCTGTGAATCATTGTCCTACGAATGATTGACGGAACATCCACTCTGTGCGCATATGGCGAGTCCCATCATAATTGCCAGTGCAACTATTGCTTTCCCTCTTCTCATTTGTCTTGCCTCTCTTTCTCATAAACTTGTTTTGTGGATTTCTTAAGCGAACCGGATGCCCACTGTTACTCTTATTATATTTCACCGCCAGTAAAAAGTCAAGGAATATAATACCGTTGTGAGATCGCACTATGTTGACAAATCTGATATGTTCAGGTACAATATTCATAGTGATTGTGTTGCGGAAACCTGTGAGGTCTGCGACCCGGGGCACTTCTGCGGAGCCCCCTTTTTAATCTTGATTATATTCACTTTTTTTACATATAGAGAGGTACGCAATGACTAAAAGTGACGTGAAAAAGTTTTTGGACACTCACCGTAATATTGAATTATCAGCGGAGAGGTTTGAATAAAGCTTACATTTATACAGAGATGCGGAAGATTTCATGTTTGAGGAAGCAAACAAGATTTTTCCAAGAAATCAAGAAGAGCGGGAATCCATTGAAAAAATGATAGACGAGGCTTCAAGTTCCGACGAAATTGTTAAACTGTTGCGAAAGGGATTGGAATTAGAGACATGTATAAAGCTCATAAAAAAGGCAATGGACATTGAGGAAGAAACATTGGAAGGAAGAAACATTGCCGATTATACAGAAAAAGATTTTAACAACCGGTCAGGATGTTTTCATTGAAAATGCTTTGAAGTATTTGTTAAGGTGCAAGACGAATTGTTGCGATTGGATCGTGGAAAACTACCAAAAGATTCGCAGTGAGTATATGAAATCTATGCTCTGCTTAGTGTTGGGATTCCGTGGAGATGCAAGTATGATAGATTTTCTGATAGAGGAAGCGAAACGGTTTGAACGTGAATATCCGGATGAAACTTATGATCAAGGAGTGGCTTTAGCAGTTCAGGAGTTATCAGTCAGATTTTTGAATTAGCGACGTAAGCCTTTTCTTTG
>ONID01000086.1 GCA_900317765.1 uncultured Eubacteriales bacterium
GTTTTTCACTAAAATACAAATAGTCAGGAGAATGACTGATGATATCTATCTCACAAGATATTTTGAAAAAGATAATCGATATTTTCAACAACCGCAAAAAGGCAATCGGTCTGTCGGGCTATACGGTCAAAGAAATGATCGGGCAGGGCGGCAGTGCAAATGTTTATCTGGTTTCCGGACGTGCCGGCAACCCCGATTATGTGCTGCGCGTTTCCGAGGAACAAAAATCCTCTTATTCCAGCGATGTATACAATATGAGAGAACTCAATATCCTGCAGGAGCTGAAGAGAAACAGCCAGCCGCATGTGGTGCAGTATCTCGACGCATTTGTCGTGGATATACCCGGGCAGCCGCGTTATTACTGCGCTGTGATGAAATTCCTTTTGTCATTGAAGAAGTATCAGATGAAAGGAGACGGAGCGGAAATAGCCGTGCGTTTGGGCTGCGACTTCCTTCCGCTGCTTCAGTCCTTCATGGATAAGAAGATACTTCACCGCGACATCAAGCCGGAAAATATCTATTATGACGGCGATTTCCGCAACGAGACAGGATTCCTTCTGGGTGATTTCGGCATAGCAAAGCACGACACCAATACCTCCGTGACGCCGACCGGAACCGAAACCACCATGGCACCCGAAGTGCGCGGGCTGGATCGTTCGCTCGGCAGGGACAGAACATACAGTGATATGTATTCCCTCGGCATAGTGATGTACCGCTATCTCAATCAGGGCGTGTATCCCTCCAACCGGGAGCGAATTGACAAAATACCTCCCGATACCAACCCCTTCCCGGAGCCTCGGTACGGTTCGAAACGGCTGAAAGCGCTTGTGCTCAAAGCGACGAGCTACAATCCCAACGACCGATTTGAATCGCCGCAGGCGATGCTGCGTGAGCTGCAGCAGTGCTGGGAATACGGAGAATTCATTCTGGAAGAGCCTAATGAACTCCAGCCGAACAACGAGGCGGAATTGAATGTGATCGCCGAGATAGAACGCCTGCGCTCTGAACTGAACGAGCAGGAACAGCAGCGTCAGGAGGAGATTGAGCGGCTGAAACAGCAAACCGTTCAGCGTGAAAGGGAACTGATGGAACATCTGTCCCAGATGAAAACGCAGAAAAAGCGCGGGAATGTAAAATCGGCAAGTCCCCAAAATTCCAGTCTTCCCGCATCGCAGAAAATGCAGAGCAATCATCAGCTCCAAAGTCATCCTCGCAAAAATCTGATGTTGGGTATTGTGGTGGTGTCAGTCATAGCCATCTTTGTTATCATTACGGCTGTCATCATTTCTGTCAGCAGAAAGGACGATTCCGATATTGTGATCACCCCATCCGACGTCGGTAACGACTATGAGATCAGCAGCTATGTACAGGCTGAGGTGGTTCCGCTGGAAGAATGCAAGAAAATCAAGGAGGGCCTCCATATTTCCTTCGGCAGTTACAAGCAGGGCGCAAACGGAGAGGTACAGCCGATTGAATGGCGCGTGCTTAAAGTGCAGGGCAGCAAGGCACTTGTCATTTCTGAAAGGCTGCTTGATTATCTGCCTTACCATGATTCCGAAGACAATGTGACGTGGGAAACATGTTCACTCCGCAAGTGGCTGAACAAAGATTTTTTGAATGAAGCCTTCACCGCTGCGGAACAGAAGAAGATTGTGACAGTCAAAAACAGCAATCCCAAAAACCCGGAATACGCAATTAAAGGCGGTAAGGATACACAGGATAAAATCTTTTTACTCACTATAGAAGATGCGAAGGAATACTTTTCGTCAGATGAGGAAAGAATGGCATACACGACCGATTATGCACATAAAAACGGATATGACGGCGATTACCGCGTCGATTACTGGTGGCTCCGTTCCCCTGGTGACAGCAGAAGTTCTGCGGCGGGTGTCCGTGACCTGGGCATCGTTCTTTATCACGGCCAGCGTGTCAACAGCAGCGGCGTCGCTATCCGTCCGGTACTCTGGCTGAATACAAAATAAATGAGCCTCAGTCTGTTTGCATAATCACTCAGGGCAAGGGAGAAGATTCAAAATGATAACAATCACACCGTTTGTGTTAAAGCAGATAACCGACATGTTCAACAGGCGCAAAAAGGCAATCGGTCTGGCGGGTTACACGATCAGGGAAATGATGGGTCAGGGCGGAAGTGCCAATGTCTACCGTATCACAGGTCGCGCAGGCAGTCCCGATTACGTCATACGCATATCCGAAGAGCAGAAATCCTCCTATTCCAACGACGTCTACAATCTGAGGGAGCTCAATATCCTGCAGGAACTGAAAAGAATCAGCCAGCCGCATGTCGTGCAGTATATCGACGCTTTTGTTGTCGATATTCCTGGTTGTCCGCGTTACTACTGTGCGGTGATGAAGCTTCTTGTTCCGCTCAACAAATACCGTCTTGCGGGAGACGGAGTGGAAATTGCCGTCCGGCTCGGCAGCGATCTGCTGCCGCTGCTGCAGTCCTTTGCTGACAAGGAGATTCTTCATCGCGACATCAAACCCGAGAATATTTTTTACGACGGATCCTTCCGAAATCCGACCGGATTTCTGCTGGGCGATTTCGGAATAGCCAAGCGTGACAGCGACACGAACGTCACACCTACCGGCACCGAAAGTACCATAGCCCCGGAAGTGCGCGGCCTTGACAGGTCGCTTACAAGCGACAGAAGACGCTGTGATATGTATTCCCTGGGTATTGTCATGTACCGCTATCTCAACGAAGGCGTTTATCCTTCCAACCGGGAGCGCATCGATAAAATGCCGCCCGATACAAATCCATTTCCCGAGCCGCGTTTCGGCTCCAAGCGTCTGAAACAGCTGGTGATCAAGGCGACGAGCTATGATCCGAATGACCGCTTTGATTCGCCGCAGGCGATGTTGCGTGAGCTGCAGCTGTGCGATGAATACGGCGTATACATCGAGCAGAGAAGCGTTGGCAGTCAGCCTACTTTAGTTCCTCCTTCCAATGCCCCCATACCGGTCGGATTTCCAAATGGGATGAATATGCAGCCGCAGAATCTACCGGTTTCGGGCGGCTTCCAGAACCCGACCAATAACCCGCAGAATGTTTCGGTTCCGGGCGGTTACCCCGGGGTAATCAGTAATCCCGTTTCATATTCTCAAAATCACAGTGTAAGCGTGAACGCTAATAAAAACGTATTTGCCGGGAAGAATACCGTTGCGTCATTACTGAAGAACAAGGTGTTTTTGATTAGCTCCCTGTCGGTGGCTGCGGTATTGCTGTTGCTTGTTATACTTGTTGTGTTCAATGTGAACGATATGGTAGAAATAGCGGGAACAAAGTACCGCAAAAGCAGCGATACATACCTTATGTTCTCCAATCGGACAATCAGCAAACAGGATGTCACTAATATAACGAAAATGAAGGCGCTTGTCTCTGTCCGGTTTGATGGTTGCCAATTTGAAACCGGAGCATTTAGCGAAATGACCGGCGTTGTTTCGGATCTCGATACATTGACAATCAAAGGCTGTACCGGCATAGATGACTTTTCGCCTGTGTCCTCTGTTTCTTCCCTTGAAAGCCTGACAATATCCAACAGCCTTCTTACTGACAAACGGCTTTCAATGATTTCGTTTAAAAAGCTCAATCTGCTCAAGAGCATTGACCTGAGCGACAATGCGGGATTATCCGACATTTCCTGCATCAAGGAAGCGTCTGATACCCTGCGATATATCAATTTTTCCGGCACAGCGATAATTGATTTCTCTGTGCTAAATGGAGGTGCTGCCGAAGAACTGAGCGCTGAGAACTGCGGTCTGACCGACAGCAGTCTGTCAACGCTGCCTGACACAAGTCTGAAAAAGCTGTGTCTCAGCCACAACAACATAGCCTCCGTTTCCATTCTGAAAAAATATCCTGATCTGACTGACCTCGACCTCTCTTACAATAAAATTATCAGCGTGTCACCGCTTGCTGGTTGCGTCAAGCTGAAAAATCTATCGCTGGCACATAATTGGATTTCCATTATTAAAAATCTGAATGCTTGCGCGGAACTGAGAGAGGTGAACGTTTCGTATAACAATTTATCTGAACTGGAAGGACTGGAGCAATCGATTTATCTGGATACGATAGCAGCTGCTCACAATGAACTAAAGACCATTGACGGTCTTTCCAATTGCACACTGCTGCAATACGTTGATCTCAGACACAATAAACTGTCCGATATATCCATTCTTTCCAAGAGCGCCGAAAAGCTGCATACCGTCTTGCTTGACAACAACAAGCTAAAGGATATAAACGCACTCAACAACACAGTCAATCTGACCTATATCAGCATCGACTCAAACGGAATAAAAACTCTTTCGCCACTGAAGCAATCCGCTGCTTTGAAGGGAATTTCGGCGAGCGGTAATGCCATCGCTTCTCTTGATCCGATATGTAACGCAAAAGATCTAAATTATGTGTATCTCTCTCACAACATAATCAATTCCGTTCCGGATACATTTTGTTATCTGGAAAACCTGATCGAAGTGGATCTGAGCTTCAACTATATCAAAACAGGAATGATTCTGGAACGATCATTCAGTGAATTCAATCTCATAGCACTGCATGGCAACCCTATTGATGCTTTGTGGGGAGTAAACAGCAAAAAGGGAACTCGTCTGATTGTTACGTATAATGAAAAAATGGATTTCAGTGTGTTGAAGGGCGGATACTATTACTATGATATTGTCGATTGTCCGCTTGACAAACAGGTTGAAATTAATGAGAAGTTAGGCGGCAGCGTTTCGTTTATCACGCCCGAGGAAGCGACAAAAAAGGTAAGTAAGAATAACAGACTGTGCCCAGCTGAATAAGAAGACAATTCATTTGCCGCAGCTGTTGTTCTGTCCGATACCAAAATACTTGTTTCAACATAGAATATTATTGACAAATACTAAAAACAGTGTTATATTTGTATTGATTGTTAGGCAATACTTTATAGAGAAGGTCTGCATATCCAAGAAAAAAGCAACAGAAAACGGAGGGCATATTTCATGACAAGAAGAGAATATCTGACTGCGCTGAACCAATACCTTGTCACAATGAGCGAGTCTGAAAAAATGAAAATTCTCAAAGAATACGATGAACATTTTCGTGAGGGATTTGAGGCGGGAAAGACCGAGTCGCAGATCTGTGCGTCTCTCGGAGCACCTTATGATGTGGCTAACGATTTTCTTGAAGGCCGCCATCCCAAGGTGCCTGTTTATCCCACTCATTCACGTACGCAGACACAATCCTCATCGGATTATATCGGTTCGTCACGCCGACAGACATCTTCAACCAATACCGGAGCTTCTCAGTCCCGTCCTCAGACGGCGCAGCCACGTCCTCAGGCATCCTATGCACAGCCCCGTCAGGATATTTTTTCCGAATCCGCCTATCATCAGCCCCGTCAGGATATTTTTTCCGAGCCGACATATCCTCAGCCTCAGCAGGATATTTTTTCCGAGCCGACATATCCTCAGCCCCAGCGGCAGACCTATTCCGAGCCGACGTATCCTCAGCCCCAGCGGCAGACCTATTCCGAGCCGTCATATTCCCATCCCCAGCGGCAGACTTATTCCGAGCCGACGTATCCTCAGCCCCAGCGGCAGACTTATTCCGAGCCATCCTACACAGCCCGGAATGAAGCGCAGTACAATGCGTATTCCAACAACGAGTCCGCTTATGTAGATTATGACCGTGAAGCCTCTGAGGTGGAGACTAAGCCTAAGAAGAAAAAGCATGAGAGCAGTTACAGCCTTACCGGTGTAATCGTTGTCTCAGTGCTCGGCGTATTGCTGGTTCCCACAATGGGTTTTGCGATTTACTATCTGGTCCGGGGTCTGTATGAGCTGTTGAGGGCATTCCCGGGAACGGGTGTCGCACTGATAGCAGCCGGAGGTTCCCTCAGCGCAAACAGTCTTTGGATCTGTCTGGGACTTATATTTATCGGTATTTCGTTCCTTGCACTGACCGGACTTCTGATTATGGCGATCATTGAGATTACAAGACTCTTCATTAAGCTGTTCAGATATGTTTTGAAGGAATGCAAGAAAATGATAAAGGAGGGCTCATTTTGATCAGGAAGATAATTCTGGCAATAACATTCGCCGGCATTTTTGTTATCACATTTGCGATTGGCGTAGGATTTATTATCGCCGGTGCGGGTGATTTCTCGTGGGACATCGTCTCGCAGTACGTTTCCATGAGCGATATCGTCAAGATAAACGACAGACCCATCAGCAATCTCTTTTCCTTCAGCGATCACAGCGAATACGTCGGAAGTCATGCCGAGGGACAGATCGGATGCCCGACTGAAAACGGCGTCATTATTTTTGAAAATATCACAGAAGAAGCCATCGTTACCGCTTCGCCAGATGAATTCATTCATCTGACTGTCGACGGTAAGATCAGATTATCCAGCGCGGTGAAAACGGCCAAAAATCTCACCGGCAATAATATCCCTGACATTCAGTTTGAATTCAACAAGAGCACAGACGAAGCGATCATTAAAATCCGCAAGCTGCGCGGTAAGGAAATCAAACTGCAAATAGCCCTTCCTGCGGAATACACAGGAAATATCAGGATGAATAAGATAGCCGGCACATTAAATCTGAATGTTGAGATGAAGCTCTCTGAACTTGAAATAAAAGGCGCAGCGGGAACTGTCACAACCAAGGGGGTATCCGCCAAAAAAGCAAATATTGCCGATGTGGCCGGTGATGTAAGTCTGTCCTCGGGCGTGTTTGATCAGCTCAATATCAGCGATTCGCTCAATAAAGTGAATGTGAAAGGAACGGTCGGCGGATTCGATATCAACAGTGTTTTAGGCAATATAAGGATTGAATCCAATAAAGCGCTCTCCAAAGACTGCACTATCAAATCAGTCAAAGGCTCGGTAGACATTACGCTGCCCAAGGGAAGCAAATTCAAGCTGGAAAAAAAGGATGTTGTCGGTATCGTAACGCCTCTGAACGGTGACAAGAAGGCAGACGTCACCATTTCAGTAGATGACATCATAGGTAAGGTCAGCATCAAGAAGGTCAGCACAGACTGATAAACAAATAAAGCGGAGAAGCATTACGAACATTTTGCGAGTCGTAAAGCGTTTCTCCGCTTTTTGTATGGAAGATTTATTTGTATTCTTTGGAAGCGATGATATTTCCGTTTATGTCGATATAACGCACGATCACCGAGCGAGTCTGCGGCACCTGCGCTTTGAATGAGCGCAGCACGCTGTCGATCGAAGTTTCAAATGCCTTGCTTTCAAGGTGTTCGGCGAGCTCTTCCTTGCTTTTTGTTTCGTCTACCTTGACGGTGTAAATGCAGTTGTAAACCACGGAATCCCCCTCGGCGACAACCTCAAGCTTCATTCCTTTGGATTCGTAGGTTTGCGACAGCGCTTTGACCTGGTCCTGGAAGGCATCATCCTGAACTAATGTTTCCAATTCACTTGGTGTTTTTTCCGTGACCTGTGACGATACGCTGTTCAGATCGGACGCTGAAACCGTTTCGCCCTTCGATTCACATGCAGTCATTCCTATGCAGATTCCCGCGCAAAGCAGAGCCGAAATGAGTGTTTTTGAAAGTTTAATCATCAATGATTTGTTCCCCTTTCCATCAAAAACTGTACTAATCATTATAACATCATATTTTGAAGAATGCAAGACTTATAGGAAAGTATTTATTTACGCTCGTTAAGACTATTGTTCTTTCGAAGCACGAAAAGGAGCAAGTTTTTTTCACCAAGCGTCAGTTCTGTTTGCCCGTAATAAACAACGGACGGATGCGGATCATGACCAGACCCGGTTTACCGGGGTCACAGGATTGGATGGCTTCCTCCAACTTTTCGGGTATGAGAGCCGTCATGAACGCGCGCATGGCTGACTGTTTTTCAGTCGGGTCCGTTATGAGCTCCGCGGTACCAAAAATAATGATGCTTGTGTAGACAGTCGTCCAATGTTGCCGGTCCAGCTTGTGCTCCGGGACGACTGTAAAGCAGACCTTACTGCTGCGTTTCAGACTGTCAAGCCTGTGGCTGTTTCCCGAGGCGCAGTGAAGCAGAATGCTCCCGTTATCCCAGACGTAATTCATGGGGACGCCGTAGGGAAATCCGTCATCTCCATGCAGAGATAGAACTCCCCAGTTTTCTTCCCGCAGGTAATTTCCGGTTTCTTCTACGGAAATCCTGCACCTGTCGTGCTTCATGTTTCTGAACATCGCATTCTCCTCCGTTGGTTTACGCTTCTCCATGCGGTAAAATCATACTACAAATCGGCCATCATTCAACAAAAAAACCTCTTTTGCCCTGATAGACAAAAGAGGTTTCTATAAATGGTGGGAGAGGGTGGATTCGAACCACCGAAGCGAAGACGCGACAGATTTACAGTCTGTTCCCTTTGGCCACTCGGGAACTCTCCCATATTCACTTCACACAATAAAATTAAAGTGGAGCTGGTGGACGGACTTGAACCCCCGACCTGCTGATTACAAATCAGCTGCTCTACCAACTGAGCTACACCAGCAAATAACCGCTTCAAATCAAGTGCTTATATACTATACTACATGAAACGCAGTTTGTCAAGCTTTTTTTCAAATTTTTCAAAAGTTTTTTTGACCGTTTTTTTGACCACTTTTTTTGACCGATATTATGTTTGCGCTTCCAGCTGCCATGTAAAGAAGTTGATCCCGGAAAACCGACAGGTAATTCTTGGCAAGAGGAACTCGGTTTTAATTTCAGGATCATTTATAATATATTAGGTATAGATGAAAGCAAAAACACAAGCAGTAATATATGATTAATTGAAGAATACAAAATGTAATCACTGTTGAAAACATGAGGACAAGTTTAGTGCCGAATGTCGATAACAACGGGGGCAAATAAAGCACATTCAACAAACATAAAAAAAGAAGAAAAAAGTGCTTGACATTCGGGGAATGAAGTGGTAATATAGTGAAGCTGTCGCAAAGAGACGGCGTCGGAAAAGCGCAGAAAGCCGCCCGATAGAGGGAAAAGAGCTGGCGCGGGAAGGCGATCGGAGCGAAGCGGGAACGA
>ONID01000014.1 GCA_900317765.1 uncultured Eubacteriales bacterium
CCGACGGCAATTCCCTTATTGTAAAGGCGGTCGGCAAAGCCGCGGACATTCAGGCCGTGCTCAATTCCGTCAAGACGGTCAAGCGCTGCGAAAAGCTCTCCGAAAAGGACGGTACGGCAGAATTCAGCGTCACTCTATCCGGCGCGGAGAGTGCCAGACAGGATATTTTCTTCGCCATGGCTGCCAAAAAGCTGCCCATCGTGGAGATGAAGCAAAGAGATTATTCGCTGGAGGATATATTCATGTCGCTGGTGGATAAGAAATAAGGTATTATTTACAAAGGAGCATAAATAATGAAAGCCATATACAAGCGAGAGCTGAGCGCCTGTTTCCGCTCTCCGATAGGGTATCTTTTCTGCGCGATCTATCTATTTTTCAGCGGAATGTATTTCAATTCGGTGCTGTCGGCGGGGCAGTCGTCGGAATTCCCTGAGATCTATTACGGCATGCTCAACATCGTGCTGCTCATGCTGCCGATGCTCACCATGCGGCTTTTCAGCGAAGAACGCAAGTACAAGACCGATCAGATTCTTCTGACTTCTCCCGTCAATATCACCCCGCTCGTGCTGGGCAAATTTTTCTCGGCGCTGACCATCTATACCGGCTGCACGCTCTTCACAATTGTCTACGCACTGGTGTTCAGCTTCTTCACTGCTCCCTCGTGGGCACTGATAACGGGGAATATCTTCGGCGCGATTCTCTTCGGCGCGGCGTTCATCGGCATCGGCATGTTTATTTCCTCTATGACTGAGAGCCAGTTTGTCGCCGGCATGGGTTCTTTCTCCATTGCAACTATTTTTATAATCCTCGACGTGATCCCCCTTGTCACAAGCAATGAATTCATTGTATCTCTTGTCAACAATATCTCTTTTGTGGGCAGATACAAGCCCTTCACGAACGGAATACTTGATGTAACCAGCATTATTTTCTTTGCCAGCATTGCCGCGTCTTTTATCTTTCTGACCGTCCGCGTGCTGGAGAAGCGACGCTGGAGCTGATGATTAATCATGACGAGGTGATGACCGTTGAATATATTAAATAAACAGAAAAAGAAAAAATCCGCGGATGAAACGAAAAAGAATCAGCCCCGGGGTATCATAAAGAAGCTCAGACACACCGTACACCTGATGCGCACCAGCACCCGCTTCCGTCACGGGAGCATGGCGACTGTCATGACAGTGGTGTTCTTTGTGTTTATCGTGCTACTGAATATGGCTGTCATGAAGATGAAGGACAGATATTCCTTCATGAGCCTTGATATGACCGACGACAAGCGCTACACCCTCACCGCCGAAACCGAAAAGCTGATAAAGGGCATTGACGAGCGCGTGGAGATTGACATTCTCGCTACCGAGGCACAGTGCACCACATCCGGCGCACTTGTCACCGACACCTACGGGCAGGTGCCTATTGCCCACGAGATTATCAAACGCTATCCGCAGCTCAACGACAACATTTCCATCAATTATGTCGATCTCAGCAAAATGCCCGCTTATATCATGCAGTTCCCGGAATACAGCGACGTACTGGATTATTACTACATCGTCGTCAAATCGGCGCGGCGCACCAGAATCACGTCCTTTTTTGAGATGCTGCCTTCGCTGTCGTCGGATTACTCTTCCTACGACAGCACATCCGGCAACACTTCTGTTGCGCAGTCCTACACCGAGACCTACATGACGTCTCTCATCAAGACCGTGACGCTGGACAAAACCCCCGTCGTCGCCTTTGTCGACGGGCTGAATGTGGACTCCAACAGCTCCGAACTGACTTCCATACTGGAACTCAACGGCTATGAAGTCCGGACGGTGGACGTCCGGCGCGAGGAGCTTCCCGACGATGCGGACATTGTCATGCTGGCAGGTCCCACTTCCGATCTGAGCAAGGCACAGACCGCTAAATTCGACGAATTTCTCACCGACAGGAAGAAGTCCCGCACACTGGTCGTCTTTTCCACCTCGCTGATGCCCAAAATGCCGAATCTCAATTCGCTGCTCTCGGAATACGGCATTGCCATTACGCAGAATATTGTCTATGAGGGCGATTCGCACAACACCATCTCCAAGCAGATGAGCGCATTCACGGCACAGATGAAGGAATCGGAATACACCCTTGATCTCATCGACCGGCTGAATTATCCGGCGGTTGTCAACGCCTTGGCGCTTGACGTGCTCTTCAGTGAAAAGGGCGACACCAATGTGACGACAGTGCTCACTTCTTCGGAAGAGGGCTTTGTCTGCAACAGCGCTACCAAATTTGACCGTTCCAAATTTTCTCAGGCCGATGAGGCGACGCGGATTGTCATGGCCGGTTCCACCACATACCGCGATAAAATGGACGGCGGCGAGGTGCGCACCGACGTCATTGTCGCGCCTGACAGCCTGTATGCCTCTGAGCTGCTGACCACGGACATCTATGGCAATCTCAGCCTGCTGCTCAGCGTATTCAACCAGAGAGGCGGCATTGACAACGGCAACATTGACATAGAACCGAAGTCGCTCTATGCGGTGGATTTCTCGGTTGACATGAACACCTTATCGGTGATCAGCACCATTTTTGGATATGTCATTCCGCTGGTCATTCTGCTGTGCGGGCTGGTCGTCTATATCAGGAGGCGCAGGCTGTGAACAAAAAGAAACGCAATCTGCTGCTTCTCGTTCTGGCGACGGTCGCCGTGGGCGGTCTCTTCTGGTTCATAGCAGCCACCGAGCAGACGGATTCCGATCCGCACGAACATGAGTACACCGTCACCGAAAGCGACACGGATGCCGGAAGAGAATCCGGCGTGCTGCTCAATTACTCCGCAGACGACCTGAAGTCTGTCACCTTCTCCAATGACAAGGCCAAGTACACCGCCTATGTCAATCAAAAAAGCGGGGAAGTGTCCTTCAAGGAACTGGAGGGCTATTCCGTCAACACCAAATTCATGGAAACCGTCTGGTTCGGTTCGGTGCAGATGATCTATCAGGATATTGTCGGCAGCACAAAGGACAAGGATTACAACCCGAAGCATTACGGCTTTGACAAGCCTTCGCTCAATGTCAAGGCGGCGTTGAAAAACGGAAAAACCTACAGCTTTCAGGCGGGCAGCAAAACCCCCGGTTACGAAAACGACGTGTATTATCTCACGGTGGGCGGCGACAGCCGAATTTACGTCTGCACCCTGGACAGCGCCTTCTTTATGGGAGACAGCTATTATCTGAGCGACGACATTTTCAGCGACTACGACAAAGGGAACGACGGCAAGCAGAAGAGCGACATCAAAATAGGGGAGATTACCCTCAGCGGCGAACAGTTCAGGCAACCGCTGACCATGAAGCCCAATACCACCGCCGACATGACCAGTCCTTTCTACGGGTACGCCTACAAGGTGACTGCTCCCATCAACTGGCAGGTCAGAGCTTCGGCAGCCTCCATGCTGGTGTACGACCTGCAATATCTCATGGCGGACGATGTGGCGGTGCTGAAGCCTACTGCCAAGCAGCTCAAAAGCTACGGACTGTCCAGCCCTTACCTGACCGTTTCCTTCAAGCGCAACGGCAAGAATTGTATTATGTATTGCAGCAGGCCCAAGAGCGAAAAGATGTATGTCATTCTCAAGGGACATGACATCATTTACCAGCTGAATACCAATTCCCTGTCAATCCTTCATCAGCTCACGCCGGAGAATATTTATTCCATCAATGCCATCTCTGTCACTCTGGAAGCGCTCAGCGGCTTGAAGATCGCCTCCGCCAATGTAAATTGCGATATTGCCGTCAAGCGCAAGGAGAACAAAAACGCCGTCGCGGAGGACGACGTGATCTACACCTATTCCGTCACCAAAAACGGCGAAGACAAAAAGTATTCTTCCTTTACCAAGCTGATCAAACAGTTAGGAGGCAGTTCCATCACACATTGGAATGTCAAGAAGCCCACAGGCAAGCCGTCCGTGACCATCACTCTATCCTTCTTTGACGAAGCGAAGCAGAAGCACAAGCCGGAGATCATCCGATTGTATCCCACTTCCGAGCGCGAATACGCCGTCGTCCGGGAAGGACTTCCGGTCAACACCGTCTCCGCCACATGGGTGAAGCAGCTGTTAAGCGACGCGGAGGAATTCTGATTATTTGGGTATACAAAAAACTGAAGATAGGCAGCGCCGCCATTCCGGAAATTGCATGGAATAGCGGCGCATATTTTTATTGATGTATTTTAGCAAGAAAGTTCTCCACGATCTTTCCGTATTCATCCGGCGCATGCAGCATGGATTCGGCGTGTCCTGCGCCTTGAATCAGGTGGAGTTCGCTGTAGCCTTTGGTGCGTTTTGCCATGTCCTCCGAGTTTTTGGGGAGGATAAAGGTATCGTCCGCGCCGTGAATGAAAAGAATGGGAATTTCCTTCCCGTCAAGGCTGTCGATGGGGCGCATTTTTTTCAGAGAATAATGATAGCGCATTTTCGCTCCGAAATCAGCGACATCCACCAAAAAAACCGGCGCACCGGCGTTGCGGTAGCCCTCGCGCAGTACATTGTCTATGTCTGAGAATCCGCAGTCGGCGACGACAAAATCCACCTCCGGCTTGTATTGGAGGGAAGTCACTGTCGAAGCCGCTCCGAGTGATTCGCCGTGAAGCCCCAACTGAACGATGTCGGAATACCGCTGCCGGGTGTCTTTGATAAGCGCTGCGATGTCCTGTCCTTCTCGAATGCCGTAGGTGGTGAAGGTAGACTGATTCAGTCCGTGACCGCGCAGGTCGTAAAGTATGCAGCTGTAGCCCAGCGCTATGTACATTTTGGCGTATTTGAGCGAACCGATCCGGTTGTCGGTGTAGCCGTGGGAGATGATGACGTATTTCCCCAAATGGTCGGGACAGCGAAGCAGCCGTGCGTGAAGCTCATAACCGTCAAAGCTGCGGACCGTGTAATCCGTGTGGTCGAGGTCGTTGTAGAAGGATGTGTCGTACCTTTCCGACTGCCACTTCATCGCCTCGTCGAGCGTCTGACGGATTCCGGTCATGACAAATGACGCAAGCCAGAGGGAGAAAAACAGACCGATTAACAAGAGAATAAGCGCAATAATGACAGCAATTACAACGAATTTCATAATAATCCCCGCTTTCCGTCGGATGAAAGTATTATACTATTGATACCGTTATTTGTCAATGTCGTAATGGTACATTATCCACATATTTTATATTTATATTATAAAAAATACTATCGATTATTGACTATTGATAATAAATATGGTAGAATGATATAAAAAAACGGAGGCTTGATACATATGGATACCCCTGAAAAAAAATACTTGCTCGCTCTGGACGAAGGAACCACCAGTGCGAGGACAATTCTGTTCGACAATAAAATGAACAAGATCATCACGGCACAGCAGGAATTCAATCAGATATACCCGCATCCCGGCTGGGTGGAACATGATCCGATGGAGATCTACGCCACGCAGTATGCATCCATGATCGAATGTATCGCCAAGAGCGGCATTGATCCCCTTGAAATCGCCGGAATTGGCATCACAAATCAGCGTGAAACGACCATTGTGTGGGAAAAGGCAACCGGCAAACCCATCTACAACGCCATTGTCTGGCAGTGCAGACGCACGGCGGACATCTGCGCGGAGATAGAGAAGAAGGGCGTCTCCGATTATATCCGCAGCGCGACGGGTCTCAAGCTCGACGCGTATTTCAGCGCAACCAAGATCAAGTGGATTCTCGACAATGTCGAGGGCGCGAGGGAGAAGGCGGAGAGGGGAGAGCTGCTCTTCGGAACGGTGGACACATGGCTGCTCTGGAAGCTCACCGAAGGCGCGGTGCACGTCACCGACCGCACCAATGCATCCCGCACCATGCTCTACAACATCAACACGCTGCAATGGGACGAGGAGCTTTGCAGAATCTTTGACGTGCCTATGAACATGCTGCCCGAGGTCAGGAGCAGCAGCGAGGTTTACGGATATGTGCGCATGATGGGCGCGCATGTGCCGATCAGCGGCATTGCCGGCGACCAGCAGGCGGCGCTCTTCGGTCAGGGATGCATTCATGAGGGCGACCTCAAAATCACCTACGGCACGGGATGTTTTCTGCTGGCCCACACCGGCAGCAAGCCGGTGTTCAGCAAATGCGGACTGGTTACCACCATTGCCGCCACAGTAAAAGACAAGCCGGTGGAATACGCCCTTGAAGGAAGCGTCTTTACCGGCGGCGCGGTCATTCAATGGCTGCGCGACGAAATGCGGCTGATTCAGGATTCCCCTGACAGCGAATACTTCGCCAAGAAGGTCAGCGACAACGGCGGCGTATATATCGTTCCCGCCTTCACAGGTCTTGGCGCCCCCTACTGGGATATGAACGCCCGCGGCGTTATCACAGGCATCACACGCGGCGCCAACCGCGATCATATCATCAGGGCAGCTCTGGAGGCAATCGCCTATCAGTCGGAGGACGTGATCCGCGCCATGTGCGAAGATATGGACGAAAAGATCGCCTCCCTTAAAGTGGACGGCGGCGCATCGGCGAATAACTTCCTCATGCAGTTCCAGTCGGACATTTCCGACGTCACCGTTGTGCGTCCGTCACAGAAGGAAGCCACGGCAGCTGGCGCTGCCTGTCTCGCTGGCATTGCGGCGGGTCTTTTCGGAGATGATTTATTCGCCGAGGGAGCGCAGGTCAACGCGGTATTTGAGCCGAAAATGGATGAAGCAGAGCGTGCAAAGCTGCTGGACGGCTGGCACGCGGCAGTCAACACTTGCAGAGGGGTGTGAATGATGGAAGTAAAAGTGATCGACAGAGAATTCCCGTCCACCGACGGTATTCATCAGCTGAAAGGTAAATTGTACATTCCCGAGGGCGAACCGAAAGCGATATTCCACGTCGTCCACGGAATGACGGAGCATATCGGGCGTTATGACGCGTTTTTTAAAGAAATGGCGGAAGCAGGCTACGTGGTGGCAGCCTATGACAATTTAGGTCACGGCTATACGGCGACCGACGACAGTGAGCTGGGCTTCATTGCCAAGAAAAAGGGATGGCAGAAGCTCACTGACGATGTTTACGCCGTTTCCAAAATTCTGAAAGAGGAATACCCCGGGATTCCTTATTACCTCATGGGACACAGCATGGGTTCCTTCATCGTCCGCAATGCGGCGGCGAAATATCCCGATCTCATGGATAAGCTGATTGTCATGGGTACAGGCGGACCCATGGCAGCCACCAAACCCGCGATCGGATTAATCAACACCATCAAATTGTTCCGCGGCAAAAAAAGCACGTCTCCCTTCATTGAAAAACTCGCTTTCGGCGAATACAACAAGGGCTTCGGCGACGGCAGCAACGGCGACTGGCTCTCCAAAAATCCGGAGGTGCGCCGTGTGTACGACGCGGACAAATTCTGCAATTATCATTTCACACTGAGCGCCATGCACGATCTTGTCAAGATCAACGACGCGGTGAACAAGAAAAAATGGTTCAAAAAGATCAGCAAAACCCTTCCCATTCTGCTTGTTTCAGGAGCGGACGATCCTGTGGGGTCCCACGGCGACGGCGTCAAGAAGGTGTATAAAAAGCTCAAAAAGCGCGGTGCGAACGTCACCATGAAGCTTTACACTGACAATCGGCACGAGGTTCTCAACGACACCGCGAGAGATGAAGTGATTGCAGATATCAACAGATTCCTGGACGGCACGTCGTTTGATCTTACGCTTGTTTAAATTTGTTTGGACATCGGGAGTAATACTTTATGAGCAATAAGAAGAAACTACTCATTGCAGTGATCTCTGTCATACTGACGCCTGTATTTTTCTTTGCCGGCTTCCTCGCCGGAAGATGCAAAATGTATTTCAGTGCGGGAAAGCACATCGGACAAAGCCACGGAGGCTGCATCTCATTCGTCTTCTGAAAATAATATACCCAAGTTTGACATTGTTTATATCAAGCCGGATGCCCCGAACAACGGAAGCTACCGAGAAATGCTGAGTGACAGCGTGATACCGGTATACGATGCGTTGAAGAAGCATCTTCTTGATGAAAAACGCTGTGACAAAATGGAGTTTGATGCGAGTTATCAGACGGCTGTCCGCTTTGCTTTTTCCGCTTTGCTGGAGGATCATCCCGAATTATTCTGGGTCGATGAAATGCTGGACGATATTTCGATCTATACTGACAGCCACGGAAAGAAGAAAATATCAGTCGTTTTCCGGGAATTATATCCGGGTTCCTTTGACGACATCGAAAAGGGATGGAACGAACTTGCACATGCCGTCAGCATTATCAAATATGCGCGCGCATCGGAATCACGTTATGACACGTTGCAAGCGATACAGGCTTACATTTGCGACAGTGTATCGAATAACCGGACTGTTTCTGATGATTACTCGGTATATCTTGATTCTTTCGTCGCTCCGTTATTAAGGTGCGGTACAGACGAAGGAAAACTGATATGCAGAGGTTACGCCAGATCGTTTAAGGCTGTGTGCAATCAATTTGATATTCCGTGCGTGATTATTTACGGTCAGACGTTTGATTTTGGACATGCTTGGAATGTTGTTCAGATGGAAGACGGTAAATGGTACGGCGCTGATTTGACAAATGATGATGGCGGGGAGTTATCGCCGCATTATTATAATTATTTTCTGTAAGAAGCAAATTCAAGAGTTCTGAAAGAAGGCTATTTCTTTTTGGGACATGAAGACATGACAAATTTCGGACAAGTTGACGTTCAAGACGAAAAATTCAATTGCGACAATATTGCTTATCTTAATTTTCCGTCCATGTCAGACGAAGCATATCAGCCCGGCAACTGACATATCTGCTCTTTGCGTTGAATCCGGTTCTATGGTTTCATGACAACAAACACAACAACACCGCCTGATGCGATTCCGGCTCAATCATGATCGGAAAAGTGTCAGACGGCGTTGTTTTTCTTTTAGCTGTGGCTAATGAACGATCTTGGGAACAGGGGAGAGCGTGATTCTTTCAGTCACAAAAAAGGCACTCAGGAGCATTTCGCTCAATGAGTGCCGGATACTGTTATGAATCAAAAAAATGCTGACCTTCGTCTGTAACAAGCCGTTCTGTTTGAGGATACTCAAATATGGCAGAATTATCCGCATTTTTCTCGAGGTAATCGGCAAATCTGGCGGCATACCATTTTGCCATGACGAGGTTGTGCATGAGGTAATTGCCGCAGTTTTCCGGTGAGGTACCGGGAACGGACTGCACATTCTCAACCGCATGGAATGCCCTCAGCAGCAGGTCAAAAATCTCGCGCGGAGCTCGGTTTCCTTTGAGAATGAGGTAAAATCCGGTCAGGCAGCCCATCGGTCCCCAGTAGATGACTTCGTCCTTCCAGTCTGGGTCATTGCGGAGGAAGGTGGCGATGATGTGTTCCAGCGAATGCATGGCAGCCACATCGACAGCCGGTTCTCTGTTGGGCCTTGTGAGCCGGATGTCGTAGGTGGTGATTTTGTCGGAACCGACCGTGTCTACCCGGCTGGTAAAAATGCCGGGGACAATGGCGGTATGATCGATGGAAAAGCTCGGTATCAAGTCCATATTTTATCTCCTTTTTTTCATTTAGGCGATTGTGAAAGTGGAAGAATAGCGTAAATCGGGGTTTGGAAGATTTTGAAACTGAAGTTTTTTCCCCGGTCGGAGAAAGGTTGATTATTAATATTTGGCTGTTTCTGTATTCGCCTGAGCCTTGTTGTTGCCTGGGCTGGTCTTGCTCGGTCGGCTAAAGCCTCCCTCGTGAGGCTCTTCCTCACACTCCGCAGGTGGCTCTGCCCCCAGACCCCCCTGCAGGGATCCAGCCCCTGCACCCCGCGCTCGTATTCGCTCGCTTTATCAGCGCTGCGCTATGCTTTTTTTCTTTACCTACCTGAATAGCGACTACATCAGCGTCATCTGTTCGCCTTCCTGTGAATCGTCGGCGGAACCTGCCGCGGGAAGATTCTTGGGTCGGAATTTGGATTCATTCTTCACCATGCCCTCGGCGTAAATCACCATGTCGCTGAGTCTGGCATTCTTGCGGAGTGTGACAATCTGATTGCCCTGCGCACTGCGGGTCTTTGCCGGAACAGCTTCGGAATTGAATATCAGCACCTTCCCGTTGGATGTGCGCACCAGAATATCGCGGTCGTTTTCAATGTGCAGTATGCTGACGACAGGGGACTTGTCGCTGTAGGCGGCAAGCAGCTTGCGGCGGTTGGTCTTGGTGGCGTAGGCATTCAGCTCCGCCTTGGCAACCTTGCCGTTTTCATAGGCAAAGAGGACATAGCCGCTGTAATCGGAGGTGAGCAGACAGTATTTGATATGTTCGTCCTCGTCCATTCCGAGAACAGCCGGCACAAATTCGCCGAGCACGCTTGCCTTGGTGTCGCTGAAATCAGCGGCCTTTGACTTGTAGACCTGGCATTTGTCAGTGAAGAAGAGCAGCTCCGAGACGTTGCGCGTCTCAAAGGTCTGCACAATCCGGTCGCCTTCTTTCAGCTTCTGTTCGCTGCTCATGCGCAGCGACTGCGGGCTGATCTTTTTGATATAGCCTTCCTGCGTGATGAAGATATGCACCGGATAGTCAGGAACAGCGGAGATCTCGTCGTCGTCAGCTTCCTCCACCGAGTAGAGAATCATGCTTCTGCGCGGCTGTCCGTATTTTTTTCCCACTTCCTTCAGCTCGGAGATGATGATCTTCTTGATTCTCTGGGGTGACGATAAAATATCCTCCAAGTCGGCTATTTCGTTTCGGAGGTTTTCAATGTCCTCCGTGCGCTTTAAAATGTATTCGCGGTTGATGTGGCGCAGCTTGATTTCCGCGACGTATTCCGCCTGAATCTCGTCTATGCCGAAGCCGTTCATCAGGTTCGGCACAACGTTTGCTTCTTCCTCGGTTTCGCGGATGATTTTGATGGCCTTGTCAATGTCGAGGAGTATCTTTTGAAGACCTTCGAGCAGGTGCAGGCGCTCCTTCTTTTTGTTCAGCGTGAACGCCGTGCGGCGCTGTACGCAGTTCATGCGGAACCTGATCCACTCTTCGAGCAGCCCGTCAACGCCGAGTACCTTCGGAGAACCGTCGATCAGCACGTTGAAGTTGCAGGCGAAGCTGTCCTCCAGCGTGGTGAGCTTGTAGAGCTTCTGCATGAGCTTGTCGGGGTCAGTGGCGCGCTTTAAGTCAATGGTGATGCGCAGACCGTGGAGTCCCTGCTCGTCGCGGATGTCGGAAATTTCCTTGATCTTGCCCGCCTTCACCAGATCAATGACCTTTTCTATTATCTGTTCGCAGGTGGTAGTGGGAGGAATCTGAGTGATGTCGATGCAGTTGGCCTCGCGGTCGTAGGTGTAGCGGGAACGCACGCGGATGCTGCCGCGTCCTGTGTGGTAGACCTTTTCCAGCTCCGCCTTGTTGTAGATGATCTGACCGCCGCCGGGGAAGTCGGGCGCCAGCAGAGTCGTGCTGATGTCGTGCTTGGGATTTTTCAGAAGCTGAATGGTGGTTTCGATCAGCTCATTCAGATTGAAGGAACAGATTGAGCTTGCCATGCCGACGGCGATACCCGTGTTGCTGTTGCAGAGAATTGCCGGAAAGGTGACGGGGAGCAGGGAAGGCTCTTTCATGGTGTTGTCGAAGTTGTCCACCATGTCTACCGCGTCGCTGTCGATGTCGCGGAACAGTTCGGCTGCGATCGCCGCTAATTTTGCCTCGGTGTATCGGGAGGCGGCCGCCTGCGTGTCGCGGGAATACGCCTTGCCGAAGGAGCCTTTGGAATCGACATAGGGGTGAAGCAGCGCCTCATAAGCCACCGTCATGCGAACCATTGTGTCATAGATCGCCGCGTCGCCGTGCGGGTTCAATGCCATAGTGGAACCGGCTATTTTGGAAGACTTCTGCCGTGCGCCGGTCAGCAGTCCCATCTTGTACATAGTGTAAAGCAGCTTGCGGTGGGAGGGCTTGAAGCCGTCGATCTCCGGAATGGCGCGGCTCATAATGACGCTCATCGCGTAGGGCATGTAGTTGCCCTCGAGCGTATCGACAATGGCCTGTGAAACGACCTCGCCAGCGCCCTTGATGTATCCGCTCATAGAAGACTTCTGCGGCGCTGATTTTCTCTTTTTGGGTGCCAAATGATCACTTCCGTGTGTTTATAGTGTGTTTTCGGGATAATTGCATGTAAAGCGTTTTGCTTTACATGCAAATTGTATGAAAAGTTAATTTGCTTTACTGTACATCGGCAAGCTCGATGAATTCGCTTCCGTGCTCGGCGATGTATTCCTTGCGTCCGGCGAGGTTGTCGCCCAGCAGCACATCGAACATTCTTTCTGTCGGCTCCACGTCGGTGGGCATGACCTTGATCAGACGGCGGGTATCGGGCGCCATGGTGGTGAAGCTCATCATGTCCGCGTCGTTTTCGCCGAGTCCCTTGGAGCGCTGAATGGTGAATTTCTTGCCGCCTATCATCTCCATGATTTCCGTCTTTTCCTGTTCGGTGTAGGCGAAGTAGGTTTCGTTGCCGCAGGTGATTTCATACAGGGGAGATTCCGCGATGTAAACCTTTCCGGCTTCAATGAGCTTGGGCATGAGCCGGTAGATCATGGTGAGAATCAGTGTCCTGATCTGGAAGCCGTCCACATCGGCATCGGTACAGATAATGACCTTGTTCCATCTTAACTGGTTAATATCGAAGGTGGAAAGATTCTTGTTCTGGTGTCCTTTTACGTCCACGCCGCAGCCAAGCACCTTGATGAGGTCGGTGATGATCTCGCTTTTGAATATTTTGCTGTAATCCGCTTTCAGGCAGTTGAGAATTTTGCCTCTGACCGGCATAATACCCTGGAATCCCGGGTCGCGCGCGTTCTTGCAGGAACCGGCAGCCGAATCACCTTCCACAATGTAGAGTTCGCGCTCGTTCGGGTCTTTGGAACGGCAGTCGATGAATTTGTTCACGCGGGAGGTAATGTCCATGTTGGAGGAGAGATTCTTCTTGATGGCAAGGCGCTGCTTGTCAGCCTGTTCGCGGCTCTGCTTGTTCAGCAGTACCTGCGCGCAGATCTTGTCGGCTTCCAGGGGATTCTCTATGAACCACACTTCTAACTGGTGCTTGAAGAATTCCGTCATGGCTGTCTGTATGAATTTGTTGGTAATGGACTTTTTGGTCTGGTTCTCGTAGCTCGTCTGGTTGGAGAAGGAGGAAACGACGATGATCAGACAGTCCTGCACGTCCTGGAAAAGCACCTTGCTTTCGTTCTTTGTGTACTTGCCTGTCTGCTTCAATCGTGCGTCGATCATCGACACAAAAGCGCTCTGTACCGCCTTCATCGGAGCGCCGCCGTGTTCCAGCCAGCTGGAATTGTGGTAGTATTCGCAGACATTCACACGGTTGGAAAAGGCGACAGCCGCGTTGATCTTCACATTGTAGTCGGGTTTGTCCTCGCGGTCGCGTCCTCTGCGCTCGCACTGCCAGAACTGCACCTGAGAGAGCGCGTCGTCTCCGGCAAGCTCTCTGACGTGGTCGGCGATGCCGTCCTTGTAAAAATACTCGAATTTTTCTCCGCTCACCTTGTCGTCCAGGATGAACAGCACGCCGGCGTTGACAATCGCCTGTCGGCGCATGGTGTCCTGGTAGTATTCGAGCGGGATGTTGATGTCGGTGAAGACCTCTAAATCCGGCTTCCACTTGATACGGGAACCGGTTTGTCTGCCGTTGTACGGTTCCTTTTGCAGTCCGCCGATGTTCTCGCCGTGCTCAAAATGCAGTTTGAAGCATGTTCCGTCGCGGTGAATTTCCGCGTCCATGTATTCCGAAGCGTACTGGGTAGCGCAAAGACCGAGTCCGTTCAGACCGAGGGAGAACTCGTAGATTTCGCCGCCGTCGTTGTTGTACTTGCCTCCGGCGTACATCTCGCAGAAAACCAGCTCCCAGTTGTAGCGCTGTTCATTGCTGTTGTAATCCACCGGAATGCCGCGTCCGAAGTCCTCGACCTGCACCGAACCGTCGGCGTATCGGGTGACAATGATCTTGCTGCCGTAGCCCTCGCGTGCTTCGTCGATGGAATTGGACATGATTTCAAATACTGAATGACAGCAGCCCTCAATGCCGTCCGAGCCGAATATGACAGCCGGACGCTTGCGCACACGGTCGGCGCCTTTCAGGGCGACGATGTTGTCGTTGCCGTATTCTTTTTTTTCGGTGGTTTTGTTTTTTGGTGCCATAGATTCTTCTCCGTTTTACTTTTTTATACCGTTAAGAAATGTGAATAATAATAAAATAACCTGCAAAACTTTATTTTAAGCGAAAATGACAGCGTTGTCAAGCAGGTTAATCCGACATTTGTAATAACCTTTCAAATTCATAAATAATTTACCTGATTTTCGTGCATATAATCTAAAGAAATGTAGTGATTTTATTGACAACCGCAACAAAATGTATTATAATACAATGAGATATGAGCAAAATCCGCCTCGTATCAGGTGATCCTTATTTTTTTTATGAAAGGGACAGATCGCATTATGAACAACAAAGGACTATCATCCGCTCAGGTGGAGCAAAGCCGCAGAGAGCATGGCTCCAACAGTTTGACCCAGATACCGCCCGATCCATTGTGGAAAAAGATTTTAGAGGGCTTTAAAGACCCGATGATCATGATCCTGCTTGTCGCGCTGGTGGTGCAGGTAGTGCTCTTTTTCCTCGACCAGGCGGAATGGTATGAACCTGTCGGCATTCTGATTGCCATTATCATTGCCAACGGCGTTGCCTCTGTCAGCGAGAGCAGACAGGAAGGACAGGCCTGTGCGCTCAAAGCCGAGGAAGAAGCCAAGGAACGCGCCAAGGTCATCCGCGACGGCAAGTTAGAAGAAATCCACGTCAGTGAAGTTGTCGTAGGCGATGTTGTGTTCCTCCAGGCTGGCGACAAGATTGCCGCCGACGGCGAGATCATCGAGGGCGAATTGAAGGTCGATCAGGCTTCTCTCAACGGAGAAACCGAGGAAGCCGACAAGATTCCCGTGACCGGAACACCCGATTACAACATCAAGGACCTTCTCAACAAGCATTACGCCTATCGCGGCACCGTGGTCGTCGGCGGCGAAGCCTACATGGAAGTCAAGGTCGTCGGCGACAGAACTCTCTTCGGCGAGCTTGCGCTGGAAGTGCAGGAAGAAACCCGCCAGACGCCTCTGCAGGTCAAGCTCTCCAAGCTGGCCAAGCAGATTTCCACATTCGGTTATATCGGCGCAATCGCCATCGTTGTCGGTATTCTTATCAAGACCTTCGTAACAGGAACACTGCCGGGAACAGCCGTTGAATGGGTGCGCCTCATCATGGACGCCATCACCGTGGCTGTCACCATCATCGTCTGCGCCGTTCCGGAAGGTCTGCCCATGCTGACATCCATTCTGCTCTCCTTCCAGAGCATCCGCATGGCAAAGGACAACGTACTTGTCCACAAGATCAACGGTCTGGAAACAGCCGGCAGCCTGAGCCTGCTTTTCAGCGACAAGACCGGCACCATCACCGAGGGCAGACTGTCTGTGGTCGAGATGGCGACAGGCAACGCAAAGACCTTCGACGCACTCTCCAAAATGCCGAAGGATTTCGCTGCTGACGTGATCACCGGCATCGGCGTGAACAACTCCGCCTCTGCCAGCGACGGAGAGATCATCGGCGGCAACAGCACCGACCGTGCGCTCATGTCCTTCCTTGTTGCTTCCGACGCGGTCAAGGATATTGACAAGTCCGGTGTGAAGACCTTCAATTCCTTCAACTCCACCAAGAAAAGCTCCAGCGTTGTGATGGAGCAGGGCGGCAAGACCGTCACCTTCGTCAAGGGCGCTCCCGAAAAGCTGATTGAAAAATGTACATCCTATGTCGATGAAAACGGCAAGGTATGTCCTCTCGATGACAAATCGGTCATTATGAATTACATCGACACACAGGCAGCCCGTTCCATGCGACTGCTCGGTGTCGCCAAGGTGGACGGCGAACAGGACGACGCCAATCTCACCCTTCTCTGCGTCATGTGCATACGCGACAACGTGCGAAAAGAAGCGGTAGACGCCATCAAGGAAGTGCAGAACGCCGGCATACAGGTCGTCATGGTAACTGGCGACCGCAAGGAAACCGCCGTTTCCATTGCCAAGGATGCAGGACTGATCACCTGTGACACCGACGTCGCCATCACATCCGGTGAAATGGCGGAAATGACTGACGATCAGCTCAAAGAAATCCTTCCGAATCTGCGCGTCGTTTCCCGTGCGCTTCCCACCGACAAAAGCCGTCTGGTGCGCTGCGCACAGGAGATCAATATGGTCGTCGGCATGACAGGCGACGGTGTCAACGATTCTCCCGCACTCAAGAAAGCCGACGTCGGCTTCGCTATGGGCAGCGGTACCGAGGTGGCCAAGGAAGCGGGCGACATCACTATTCTCGACGACAACTTCCTCTCCATCGAAAAAGCCATACTCTATGGCAGAACGATGTTCAAGAGCATCCGCAAATTCCTTGTCTTCCAGCTCACCGTCAACGTCGCCGCCGTGCTGACCTGCTTTGTAGGCCCGATGATCAGCAAGGAGAAGGTCATTCTCACCGTTGTGCAGCTGCTGCTTGTCAACCTCGCAATGGACACCCTCGCCGCGATTGCCTTCGGCAGCGAACCTGCGCTGAAAGAATACATGCGGGACAAGCCGGTACCGCGTTCCGAGAGCATTGTCAACAAGAAGATGTTTGTGGAAATCATCATCATGGCACTCTACATTACAGGCGTTTGCCTTGCCATGCTCACCCTTCCGCAGATGCAGAAGCTCTTGGGTTCAACGGATATGACCTATATCAAATCGGCTATTTTCGCAACCTTTATGATGGCAATCACCTTCAACGGATTCAACGCCCGCACAGAGCATATCAATATATTCAAGGGCATATTTAAGAACGTGAACTTCCTGCTTGTCATGTTCGGCATTTTCGCTATGCAGTATGTATTTGTCACCTTCGGCGGCAAAGTGCTCAGTGTAAGCAGACTTGAACCCAAAACATGGCTTGTCTGTGTCATTATTGCCGCGCTGGTCATTCCGATCGACATGATCCGCAAGGCGATTGTTCTGGCTTTCAGAAAGAAATAATGAATTGTGTATTTTTGTGGAGTGTGGTTGATTGAATAACTCCACACTCCGCATTTTATACTTTAACTGATTTAAAAAGGGGATTTGAAACATGAGTGTTAGTCTTCAAAAGGGTCAGAAGGTAGATCTGACAAAAGGCAACGCGGGTCTTCGCAGAGTAATGGTTGGTCTTGGCTGGGACGCAGCAGAACAGCAGGCCGGTCTGTTTGGCGGCAGAACGCAGGACATCGACTGCGACGCGATCGCTTTTCTTCTCAACAGTGAAGGAAAGATCGAAAGCAGCTCGGACGTTGTTTTCTTCAATAATCTTCGCCATATGAGCGGCTGTGTGCTGCACCAGGGCGACAACCTCACCGGCGAAGGGGAAGGAGACGACGAACAGATCATGGTCGATCTGGCTAATCTTCCCGCCAAATACGAGCGCGTTGTGGTTCTTGTGAGCATTTACAAGGCAACCGACCGCGGTCAGCACTTCGGTATGATCAGGAATGCATTTATCCGTCTGGTGGACGCCGACAAGAACAAGGAACTTTGCATCTACAATCTTTCCGAGAACTATTCCGGCATGACGGCATTGGTCTTCGGCGAGCTTTACCGCTACAAGGGCGAATGGAAATTCAACGCGGTAGGTCAGCCGCTGCAGGTCTGGTCCATTGCTCAGCTTGCCGAGAGATACGGGCTTCCTCGCTCGGTCTGGAAGAGATAAACTGATAAGGGAGGAAATGCAATATGGCAATCAATCTTCAGAAGGGACAGAGATCCTCGCTTGACAATTCCATGAAAATGGCATTGGTCGGACTTGGCTGGGATCCCAACAAATACGACGGCGGCTACGATTTTGACCTTGACGCGTCGGCGTTTGTCTTAGGCGCCAACGGAAAAGTGCAGAGCGACGATGACTTTATCTTTTACGGTAACAAAGACTGGCGGAATCATACGATATGGTCCACAGGCGACGACCGTTCCGGCAGCAACAGTTCTGACGGAGACGACGAGCAGATCATCATTGATTTCACTAAGATTCCTGATTACGTCAGCAAAATTGCTATCACCGTCACCATTCACGAAGCAGCGGAACGCCGTCAGAACTTCGGTCAGGTTTCCAACGCGTATGTACGTGTGGCAAAAATTGACAACGTATTTGATACCAAGGGCGAGACCGTCATCCAGTTCGACCTCGAAGAGGAATTCTCCATCGAGACAGCCCTTGTTGTCTGTGAAATCTACCGCAAAAACGGACAGTGGAAATTCAACGCGGTCGCCTCAGGTTATCAGGGCGGTCTGGAACAGCTCTGCCGGATCTTTGGCGTAAATGTCGGATAAGAACAGTTTTATTGGTTTACGGAGGTAATACATTATGGCAGTCAATCTTCAGAAGGGTCAGCGGGTATCGCTTGACAATTCCATGAAAATGGCACTTGTCGGTCTGGGCTGGGATCCCAACAAATACGACGGCGGATTTGATTTTGACCTTGACGCGTCGGCGTTTGTTTTAGGAGCAAACGGCAAAGTACAGAGCGACGACGACTTTATTTTCTACAACAATCCCGATTGGCGTGACCACACGATCTGGTCAACGGGCGACGATCAGACCGGCGGCAACAGTTCCGACGGAGACGACGAGCAGATTTTCATCGATTTTACAAAAATCCCCGATTACGTCAGCAAGATCGCCATCACCGTCACCATACACGACGCGGCTGCGCGCAGACAGAATTTCGGTCAGGTGTCCAACGCTTATGTGCGCGTGGCCAAGATCGACAGCGAATTTGACACCAAGGGCGAAACGGTCATTCAGTTCGACCTTGAGGAAGAATTCTCCATTGAAACGGCACTTGTTGTCTGTGAAATCTACCGCAAGAACGGTCAGTGGAAATTCAACGCCGTTGCCTCAGGCTATCAGGGCGGTCTGGAACAGCTCTGCCATGTCTACGGAGTCAATGTCTGATTTGTTTTGAATAACGGATGCTTGTGGGGAAACAGGCTGTAGGATTCGCCTATGACCTGTTTCCCTTTAGAATACCTGAGTAGTGGATGTATATCTACAGCCATTCTTCGGTTGTCAGGTAAAACATATTGTTTTTGGAGGAAGAGAGATGAACAGGATTATCCCCAAAACAGGTGCGGCAATTGTATCCATCACCGTCTTTCTGTTTGCCGCGTGCTTGATCATTGATTTTCCGTTCGGTTCCTACCTTGTGTGCTTGTTCCTTCCCATAGGCTATATCATGATGATCGCCGGATTTCAGAATGAATGCTCCTGCTTTTTTATGCCTATGACGGGAATGTTTACCAATATGTCCGACGGAGAGGCAGGAAACGGCGGCACATTTGCACTTGTTTTTTTGGTGTGTCTATTTCCTTTCGATAGGGATATTGGCGTACAAACATTTCAGTAATGACGATTGAAAAATGCTTTGAGTAAGAAACACAATGATTGAGAATGGATTATTAAAAATTTCCCATACCGAATCCCACACCAATCTGCTGGGACCGGGCGACCGCTTCGTCATATGGGTGCACGGATGCTGCTTCCACTGCGAGGGCTGTCTTGCCGTCAACACGCGGTTCGGAGCCTATGAGGAAGTAAGCGTCAGCTATCTGGCAAGTGAAATCATACAATCCGGCTGCGACGGTATCACCGTCAGCGGCGGCGAACCTTTTTTGCAAGCGCAGGCGCTTGCCGCGCTTGTAAAAAAGGTGAAAGGTGTGCGGGATATGGGTGTGATCATCTATTCCGGATTCACGCTAAAGGAATTGCGTGACAGGGAAGAATTCGCCGGGCTTCTCAGCCTGACGGACATTCTGATCGACGGCAGGTACATCCAGGAGCTAGATGACGGAAGACCGTACATCGGCTCTTCCAATCAGATACTGCACTATCTGACGGACAGATACAAAGCTGTCGGCAGGGAGTATTATGCCGCGTCAAAACGACGCGCCGAGATAAAATTCAACGCGGATTCCGTGACGCTGATCGGCGTGCCGTCTGCAAATGTGCTACAAATTTGGAAGGAAATCAAATCAAAAAACGGGGGCTGTGACGATGACTTCTGAAATAGAATTATTCGGCAAGGATTCTGTAAAACTGAATATATTAAAGGAGCTTATAGGCGGAGACATCAATATATCGCTCTCCCTTGATGGAGGGGTCTATCAGGATTATCTGTCCCAGATACACCAGGACGGCAGCAGAATGCAGGTGTTAGGCAAATTCAATCTGTCGGAGGACCCTATGGGCGAGGTGCTGACCATTCGCCCGATCATGGTCAGCAGTATGCTGAAGGTGACATTCGGGTTCAGCGGCCTTGCACTCAGCAGTGAAAAGAAACTGAGCGTATTCAGAAGCGCAACCAAGACGATAGAAAGAAAATACGACATCAACGACATGCTGTCTTCGGTGGAATTCATCCCCCAGGGCAATGTAAAGTACCTGCTGCGGCTCACCTACGGCGAGTCTGAAAGCGAAGAACCCGCTGCATCCGTTCCTGTCCCGGAAAGTCCTGCACCGGCGCAGGAAGCTTCATCGGCAGCTGTCCCTGCAATTGACGAATCTCTTGATGATTTTGAAATGTTTTCCTCATCTGAAGCAACTCCGGTGCAGCCAGAACCGAACCCCAAGACCGCTCCCAGGCTGAGAAACGTTCCAAAGCCGGAGAGCAATGCCGTTTCCGAGCAGCATGCGGCGGCAGAAAGCAGTGAAAACGCAGCGGAGGTTGATAGTCTTCAGGAAGAGATCAAAGCCGCCGAAGAAAAGAAGAAAAAGCTCGCGGAGCGCAGAGAATCCGCAAAGGATTTGCTAAATAAATTAGAGGCGGAATACGAGAAGGACTACGAAGAATTCAAAAAGGAGCTTGAAGAATACAAGCAGCAATTCGGCGTCGATCAATCGGTGATTGAATATTACAAGGACAACGACATTCAGCCGATAGAGGATTTGATAAAGGAAATAAGCGAAAAAATAGCACAGGCAGAGCAGCAGATCAGCCTTGTGATTCTCGGCAGACAGAAGAAGACAATGGAAATAGAGAACGAAGTCAAATCCAACAAAAGATGATTGACAGTAAAGAGTTGACAGTATGGATGAATTAAAGCGTCTGGAACGTGAGGTATATGACCTGCAGAACCAGCTCAGAAGGCAGAACGAACAGGCCGAACGCACCAGACAGAATTTGATAAACGAGAACCGCCGCAATTTAGAGAATTATCAAAAAGAAATGCAGCGGGCAATCAGGGAACACGACGAAAAAGCGCAGAAGGAATACGAACGCCTTCTGAGAGAATACCAGTATTCCCTCAGCGACGAGGCGGGCAAAAAGCTTACCGAAATGGACGCCGATTACAACCGCCTGATGAATGAAGTCAGGCGCAGCGAGGAAGCCCTTGCACAAAAGAACATGGAGCTTGAAAGAGCCGTGCAGGAGCTTCGCAGCGACATTAACCGGCGAGAGGAAGGAAGCGGCGCGCAGGCTTCGGCATATCTGAAAAACGCGGTGGAGCAGTTCCGCGAGACGGAGACAAAGCCGCATGAAAAATTCATGCCCAAGAGGCTTGCAATATTCTACAATTCCCTGAAGGACGGACAGCAGCTTTTCAAGGCGGGACTCTTCGAAGCGGCGACCGCCGTTGCCATTTCGGTGAAATCCGGTCTGGAACGGCTGGGCTATAACATCGACGACAAAGCAAGCGAGTGGGACAGACAGTTCGACCTGCTCACGCTGAAAATGAATTATCTCCGTCAGCGAATCAGACAGGAGCTCGACGACTGGAAGGAATACATCGGTCAGCCGGGTGACGACCAGAATTCACGCAAGAGCCGGTTGATTGAAATCAACTACTGGTCACGCGGAGCATACGCGGAGATCGTCCGAGAATCCAACAGGGTCAACAGCGTTCTGTCGGATGTGGAAAAGACCGGAAAACAGGCGTATTTAAAAAAATCCGACGGAGCAACCACCGACGATCTGAAAAAATACATTCAGCAGACAGACGAACTGAGCCAGCGTCTTTCCTCACTCAGCGTGATATATAAAGAGCGGTACGCGGCTTCCTGCCAGCGGGCCGAATGGGGAGAACAGATCATCGACTTCCTCACCGACGAGATCAACCTCCGCTGGATAGCCGAGCTTTCGGGCTTCCGTGAGGCGGACGGAGAAACCCTAAACGCGAAGGATTTCCGCGACTACATTCAGGTGCAGTTCGGGGACGAAGGCGTGAGGGAGGACACCCGCGAATGGCTCAAGCTGGTGTTTGACAATTCATCGGGAAGTATTATTTACGTGTACATTCTTCCCATAGAAGCCAAACAGAAGGTGGAAAACCGCATTATTCTTCATATCGACTACGGCGGTGCGGAACAGTCGCAGTATTCCAGCGACATTTACGCCCACATCTGCGAAGCCATCAGAATAGGGGAGGAAGCCGACGAAACCGTCAGTTACACTTCCGACATCAACGAACTGAAGGTCAGCACCAATAAGATTTACAAGGAAACGGCTGCTGATCTGGAAAAAGCCAAACGACATAAACATTAAAAGGAGCAAAAAGCTATGAGCGGAGAATCCGGAGGATTAGTATTGCTGCCATTGCTGGCATTGGGAGCGCTGCCCTTTGTTCTGGGCGGTTTAGCAGTTGCGGGCGTTGCCTATGCGGGCGTCAAGGCAGGGCAGGCTGCCGTCAATTATGAGCAGCAAAAGAGGGAAGAGCGCAGGGAGATACGCCAGAGCGACGCATCCGTGAGCATTGGCAATTTCCGTGGCGAGATGCAGCGCAGCATGAATCAGCAGAACGCCCTGAACGTTAGCGCTTCCAATCAGATGATGCAGGAACTGGAACGCCAGCGCAATGCGATGCGTGAGGCGGCACAGCAGCAGGATGTGGAGGCGTTTGGCAACTATGTCCGACAGATGAAGCAGTCCCACGCACAGGTAATGCATTCCATCACTGACACGCAGGAACGCTTCAATATAAATTATAAAAACAAAATTACCGAGAGCATGAGCGAAGTTACCCGCCAGATCAACGAGCAGTACGCCTCGCGCATGGGTGAGATAGAGCAGCTCAAGGCCAATATTGCTGAGAAGAACAAACGCGCCGCCGAGATCGCAGAAGGGTATATCAGCGAAGCGACAACGCTTCTCACATCCCTGGAAGAGGATTACAACGGCAGGAAGTTCTCTGCACGACAGCTCACTACCCTTCGCAGCCAGTTGAATCAGGTCATCAGCCTGTACAACAGCGGCAGCTATGAGAGCGCCATCGCCGGTGCGAAGGACGTCGCCACGGCTGCCCTCGAAGAAATCTACGAAGCAGACGCGGCGCAGAAGGAATGGGACAATTATTACAAGCTGGCGCTGGTGCTTTCGGAAGAAGTCAAGACCTTCATTGAATCGCAGGAAACAGTCACCGAAGCAGCCAAGGCGCATGCGGAGAAATGCTCCGGCAAGACGCTGGAAAATGAGATCGTCGGCATGCGCATTGCCGATTACACCGATAAAAACGCCAAGGGACAGACCCGTTATGATTATCTCCGTCACAGAGCCAATGAGATGTATGAGGCACTCCGCAAGGAGGACGCGCAGAACCTCACCACCGAACAGCTGAAATCTTCGGTTGACTTCCTCAATAACGAGCTTTATCCCGCCGTTTCGATGTGTCTGAATAAAGCGGTAGCCAATATGAATAACGCCTTTTCAAGGCAGAACATCAGCGAAGATATTATCGACTTCTTTGAGGAACACAATTTTTCCTTCAGCGGCTACGCCTACGACGACAACGCGCACGACAAGGCCCTCCACATCGGACTTGAAAATGAAGCGACAGGGGAAGAGCTGATCATCACCCTTGCGCCGGAGCTTCTGGAAAACGGAGACGTGCAGACACATGTGGATTTAAAACAGACCAAGGGCGACGAAGCCAACGAGGAACGCAAGGCGTACTACCGTGAGTGTGTGGAGAATGTCGTGAAGGGTTCAAGTCCCTACGCGCAGTGCAGTCTGAAATGCAAGAGCGAGACACGCGGCAAGCTTTCCACAGACACCGAGACGAAGAAGAAGCTGAAAAAATAGAAAAAAAAGAAAGCGCGAAGCGCCAATTAAGCCGCGAATGCGGCGCGGGGTGCAGGGGACTGGTTCCCTGCCAGGGGCCTGGGGGCAGCGCCACCAGCGGGGCGGTGGGGCAGCGCCCCACGAGGGAGGCGAAGCCGACCGAGCGAAACGCACCAAGACCAAAGCAACTGTCAGGCGAATACAGACGCAGAACCGTCCCAAGCAAAACGTACCAAGACAAAAAACAAATGTCAGGCGAATACAGACGCAGAACCGTCCCAAGCAAAACGTACCAAGACAAAAAGCAAATGTCAGGCGAATACAGACGGTGACCAAATCACGGAGTATATTTGCCAGACCAATTGAAATCTCTGCATTTTTCAAGCAACGAGGTGAAATAAAAATTGAGTTCTGTACTGGAACGTCCCGAACTGAATAAAATATTTCTGCTCTACGGAAATTTAGACGATATGTTCATATCACCCGACCTGCAGAAAAACAACTTCCGTCCGTTTCTGAATCAATACCTCCGCAGTTTAGGCTACCGTCAGATCGTCTATTATTCCGGCGCAAAAAATGTCGGCAAATTCGTGCTTGACGACGAGAGCGCCATGCATGCGATCAATAAGAACAAGCATCTTCAGCGGCCGAACCAACCGGAAACTTCAGCGCCAATGACGCATCCCGAAGCACAGACAACCGCACAGCCTTCCACCGCGCCGACGGGACGCAGGAAGCGCAGGATTCTCAATCCCTCTGCTTCAGCGGCACAGTCTCAGCCGCAGAATGACACGCCTGAGCAAGCACAGGGGAATACACCTCAGAATACAAAAACGGATCATAGTCCAAACACGCCAAACGCACAGAATTCACCTGCCATTCAGCCTGGTGAAAACAACAAGGAAAACAAGCCAAAGCTCACCTATAAGCAGCCCAAGATCACACCGGCGGAATTCCTGGACGACGCCAAAAAGATGATGGCGGACGCCAGCGTCAAGACGGCGATTGTGTTCACCTTTTTTCAGGATTTCGTCACCGACGGCGCTGCGCCGCTGCAGCAGTATTCCGAACTGCTTTCCCATCTGTGGGACGAATACGGGCTCAACTCCAACGAGAATATCTGCATTTTCTTAGCGCCGCAGATGAATTCCGACGCGCTTTCGCAGCTGCTTGACAATTTAGCCAGCGGCAATGTATTCCGCAGCCGTTTTTTCAACACCAACAAGACCATCAACCGCAGCTGCACCATTCACATCGGTTTGCCGAATCAGGACGAATTCCGCTATATGTTAGAATACCTGCGCATAGTGGGGGACAGCGGCAAGCGGCTGCATTACAAACGGAGCGAACTCAGACCCATCGTCTCCTCACTGATGTTTCTCAGCCGGGAAGCCGACCGCGAGGAAAACCGCGCAGGCTATCTCAGTTCGGTCTATGAAAACATCGTGCGGTACATGAAGCGTCAGCCGGACGACACTGTCGAATTCACGGAGGATATTGTCAAATCCATCTACAGCCGGTTCAAGGCGAACGACACCTCCGACCCGATGGAACAGCTGATGAACACCCGCGGATGGGAAGCCGTCGCAAAGCGCGTCAGCGAGATCGTGGAGGATTACAAGAAGAAAAAAGCCCGCGCCATGAAAAAGTCCGGAACAGTGCAGGACAGCGGCAAAACATCCTGCGCCAATGAGCGGATTGACACACCCGACGACAAAACAGGCTTTGATTATCCCATTCCCAATTTCGTCATCCGTGGCAATCCCGGTGTCGGCAAGACCACCGTCGCGCGACTGATCGGTCAGATATTTTACGAAAACGGGATATTGAAAAAAGGACTCACCATTGAAGCAACCAAGGACGATCTTGTGGATCGCTATGTCGGCGGCACACCGGGACGCACACGCGAAAAAATCATGGAAGCGCAGGAGAGCGTGCTCTTCCTCGATGACGCCTACTCCTTAATTGACAAGAGCGAGGACAACAATTATTCCAAAGAAGCCATCGACGAATTGGTAGCCGCCATGACCAACACCAAGCAGTACCGCTTCTGCATGATGATGGCGGGCTATCCCGAACCGATGGACGAGCTGCTGAAAATGAATCCCGGACTGAGCAGCCGTTTCGGCAAGTCGAATATTCTCACCATCGAGGACTATCCGCCCGATCTGCTGCGGGATATTTTCATCAATAACTGCCGCAAGGACGGCTACCGATTTATCGGCGACGAGGAAGAAGATGGCGAGGATCAAAAACTCGATTTAGATCTTTTCTTCAAAAATCTTTACGACGGACGCGACCGCGCCAACTTTGGCAACGCCCGCGATGTGGTCGCCATCACCCGGGACGTCAAAATGCAGGCTTCCCTGCGCGACGACGAAAAGCGGTGCATTACGCTTGAAGACTTCGGCAGCTATGCCAAATATTTCAACAAGCACGGCGTTTCCTCCATTGACGATATTTACGCGGAACTCGACAAGTACGTGGGACTGGATTTTGTCAAGGAGCTGTTTGAAAACGTGCGCCTTGAAATTCTCGACGCGGAGGACTGCAAGCGCCGCGGCGTCAAGCCGGATTCCTACCCCGATCACTACATCTTCGCAGGCAATCCGGGCACAGGCAAAACCACCGTCGGAAAGATGATAGGGCAGTTCTACCACCTGATGGGCGTCATGGGCGGCGCTGAAACGATCTTTGTGGACGCTTCCGAGCTGATCGGAAGCCACGTCGGCGACTCCAAAAACAAGACGGTGGAAAAGATTCAGGACGCCATCGACCACAATTCGCTGCTCTACATTGACGAAGCCTATCAGATCACCGATTCCGCCTATTCCGCCGAGATTGTCGGCGCCATGATGACCCGCATGACGGAAAACGCCGACGATTTCAAGATGATCTTCGGCATGTATTCCAACCGCGTGGAGGATTTTCTCAAGATGAACGCGGGACTGTCCCGACGCGTCAGAATCGTGGAATTCCCCGACTACAACCCGACGCAGCTTGTCAAAATCTTTGACAAGACCATAGAGCAGCAGGGGAGAAGCGTCACCGACGAAGCACACCGGTACATCGAATTGATTATGGAGCATAAATACAACACCCGCACGGAGGATTTCGGCAATGCGGGTGAAGTCAAGAAGCTGGTCATCGACATGAAAAAGCGCCTTCTCAGACGCACCGCTTCATCTCCGGAAGCTGACAGATACACCTACACGGCGGACGACATTCCACCCTCCGAGATGGAAAAAATCAAAGATCAGATCAACCCCAGAACCTTTGACGACATCATGAAAGACCTGAATGAACAGATCGGTCTTTCCGACCTCAAAGACGTCATTGTCCGCAAGCAGGAGGAAATTCTCTACGCCAAAAAGAGCGGCGGTTCGCTCTACAATATCAATCCGGGGTATTACTTCTTTGTCGGCAATCCCGGCACAGGCAAGTCCACCAGCGCCAAGCTGTTTGCGGAATGTCTGTATGAACTGGGCATCGTCAAGAGCAATAATTTCATGTCCTGCACGGCAAAGGATTTAATCGGTCAGTACGTCGGCGAGACTGACAAAAAGACCTACGCCCTTCTGCAAAAATCCGTCAACGGCGTTCTGTTCATCGACGAAGCTTACAGCCTTTCTTACGCTGACAGCTCCGGCTCGGGCGCAAGCTACAAAAAGGAAGCGCTGGAACAGATCATCGCATTTATGGACGTACCGGAACACAGACGCAAATGCTGTCTGATTTTCGCAGGCTACGAAAAGGACATGCAGGGGCTTTACCAATCCAACAGCGGCATGCGCTCCCGCATCGAAGAGGTGCATTTCAATGATTTTTCCGCCTCGGAGCTGTTCGATATCTTCGCGCTCTTCTGCCGCAAAGGCGGCTTTGTCATTGCCGACGGCGTGAGGGAGCACTATCTGCCGATTTTTGAAAAAATGACCCGCATGGAGTATTATTCCAACGGAAGAACGGCGCGCACGGTCTATGAAAAGACGCTTGCCAATTTCCGCCGCAGAATCATACATTCCGAAAACCTCACTGAGGAGGAAAGCAAGCTGATTATTCCATCGGACCTTCTAAGTGAAGGAGAATGTATTTCTATCGTTTCGGTGAGTTAAACGATAAACAAGGAGGGATTTCCAAAATGCCAACATTGCAAAACGGTTCGCAACTCCCGCTGGTTGACGGCAGGAACATCCGCATAACCGGCTTTATTGACGAGGGCGGACAGGGTGAAGTCTACCGCGTGGAGATGGACGGGGAGCCATACGCCCTGAAATGGTACAGCAAGATCACTCCCTCCGAGGCTTTTTACAAAAACATCCTTCACAATATCCATATGGGCGCACCTGCCGATTATTTCCTCTGGCCGCTGGCTCTGACCGATAAGGTGGGAGAGAGATTCGGTTACATCATGAAGCTGCGTCCCGCCAATTACCGCAAATACAGCGAATTCCTCACAGGCGAAGCGAGATTTGCCAGCTGGGACACGCTCTTTGTCGCAGCGCTGAACATTACCGACGGATTCATGAAGCTGCACAGCCTCGGCTACAGCTACCAGGACTTAAACGAGGGCAGTTTCTTTATCGACCCGGAAAACGGCGATCTGCTGATCTGCGACAACGACAACGTCGCTCCCTTCGGCGTCAATTTAGGCGTAAAGGGAATGCCGAAATATATGGCGCCCGAGGTTGTCACCGACAGGACACGTCCCAATACCCATTCCGACAGGTATTCATTAGCGGTGATTCTCTTCCGGCTGTTTTACATCGATCATCCGCTCGAAGGAAGATACACCGTGCAGTTTCCGCTCACCGACGCGAACGGTGCAAGGCTTTTCGGAGAGGAACCGCTGTTTGTCTACGACCCGAAGGATAAAAGCAACCGCCCGCTTCCCGGCGCGCATGAAAATGTCATCCGCCGCTGGCCAATGTTTCCTCCCGACCTCACGGCGGCATTCACCAAAGCCTTCACAGACGGGCTGAAAAACATCGACAGCCGAATCACGGAGCTGCAATGGCTGGACGTGCTGATCAGGGCAAGGGGAATGCTCGTCAGGCTCGACGGCAGGGAACAGTTTGTCAATGGCTATCAGCCCGAAACGGTGCCGGACGGCTGCCGGTTGCTCCGCACCGACGAACAGATCATCGCCGTCGCTCCCGACACGGTACTGTACCAATGTCAGACCGACTGCACTTCCACCGATTATCATACGCCCTCTGGCTGTGTCAGAGCGAGTGTGTCCGACCCCAATGTGTACGGTCTCGGTAATCTTTCCGACCACACATGGATCGTCACTCTTCCGGGCAAAGATCCTGTAAGGGTGCCGCCCAAAAAATTTGCACCGCTGCTTCCGGGGACGATCATCTCCTTCGGAAACGTGACGGGAAAGGTATTTTGATGCAGAGTCAGTTCTCAGGAGGAATGAACAATGGCAGACAATGAAATATTTGACCTCGACTCGTTTGACTTCGGGGAATTTGACAGCCTGGATACGGGCGTCAATGTGCGGCGCCAGCCGGTGCAGACGCCGGATGTTTCCAATATCGTGACCTCCCTCAAAAAGAGAGCAATGATCGTCATCTTTATCATCGACATTTCGGGGAGCATGAAAGGCGCACGCATCGGCGCGGTCAATGACGCCATCCGCAACGTGCTTCCCGAACTGAAAAAGCGCGAGAAGGGCAACACCTCCGCCGAGATCAAGGTGGCTATCATGGAATTCTCCAACAACGCCCACTGGCGAACGCTTATGCCGGAACCGGTATCGACATTCCGGTACGTCGACATCATCGACGTTTACGGCGGCACCAATTACGGCAAAGCATTTGAAAAGCTGAATGAAAAGCTCTCCGCCGATCAGTTCATGAGTTCCACCGCAGGAGCCTACACGCCGCTGATCGTCTTCATGACCGACGGCAAGCCCTCCGATATGGGTCTTTACCGCGAAACCCTCGACGAATTAAAGCAGAACAAGTGGTTCAGGTATTCCACCAGAGTGGGACAGCGACGACTGCAAAAGAGTGCTGACGGAATTCACCGATAACGAAAAGAACGTCTATGAGGCCAAAAACACCGCCATCCTTGCGCGGCAGATCAAGCTGGTTACCCTCACGGGTGTGGATTCGGTCACACATCAGGGCTCTGTGCAGAACAGCACGCCGCAGCAGAGTCCGGCAGCTTCCGAGCGCCGTTCTTTCTGGGATGTTCCCGTGGATACGCCTGTTTCCACTCCCGCGGAAGAGCCGGTTCCCGTGGTGATTGAAACGGCCAGTCCCACCTTGCCCATCGGTGAAATTGACTGGGACAACGACTTTAATTTCTGAGCGAGGCGACCGCAATGCAGCCCTACATTCAACTGAATTCGCACTGCATAGGCAAAAGCCACCTTGCCAAAGAAATGCCGTGCGAGGATTATTCGCTGTCCTACGGCGACAACTCCCTTTCCGCAGCTGTGGTCAGCGACGGTCACGGCGACGCCAACTGCTTTCGCAGTGCAGCGGGCGCGAAATTCGCCTGTGAGAGCTGCTTGAGTCTCCTCCGGCAGTTCCAGGGGATCAACAGCCACATCACCGACATCCGTTCCTGCGACTTTGAGGAAAACGTCCGTTCACTCGAACGCGAGATTGTCGTCAAATGGAAGAAGAAGGTGCTGTCCGACGCGGCATCCAATCCCTTCTCCGCCGAAGAGTTGGAGCAGGCTGCCGCCGAAGTGCGGGAACAGTACCGCAACGGACGCAATATCGAACACGCTTACGGCTGCACGCTGATCGCCGTCATGGTGACGAAGCATTATTTTCTCTGTCTCCAGATCGGGGACGGCAAATGTGTGGCAGCCTATCCGGGAGGAATATTTGTCGAGCCTGTACCGACCGACGAGAACTGCGTCGGCAATCGTTCCACATCGCTCTGCAACCGTGACGCGGAAAAATCCTTCCGGCATTATTTCAGTCCAATACTTCCACTGGCTGCTTTTGTTTCGTCAGACGGTGTGGAAGAGAGCTTTGACTGTGCCGGACTGTACAATTTCTTCTATTCCATTGCCTACTGGTGCCGCCAGGAGGGGAAGGAATGTGCTTCCGATAAGCTCACCGCACTACTTCCCAAAATCAGCGAAGGCGGCAGCGGCGACGATGTAAGCGTTGCAGCCTGTCTGTCGACCGATGGAGAGCTTGCCGCGCCCAAGCAGCCGCTGGAACAGGTCTATCACAAGGTGAACGCCATCGCAAGCAATGTAGAGATGCTTGACGGCATGATTTCCCGGGAGAATGAAAAAATCCAGGAAAAAATCAGATTCATCGAGTGCGCCGAGAGCGAACTGGATTCCCTCAAAAAGAGAATCGAAGAAACAGAAAATAGCTACTACGCGGCATGCGACGAATGTGATCAGCTTAAAGCAGGCGTCAGCGAACTGAAAAAAAAGCGGGAGGTCGCATCCGAGCAGATGAACAAAGCCGAAGCCTATAAAAACATGGCTGAACGTTTCTGGTTTAGCGAGTACACCAAACTGGGAATAACCGGCTTTTCCAAAAGCGACACGGAAGAAATCTCATCCCAGCCTACCGACCGTCAGCCGGAAAAGCCCTCTGATACGCCCGTCAAAACGGTATTTGCGGAAAA
>ONID01000052.1 GCA_900317765.1 uncultured Eubacteriales bacterium
GCTGAGCTATGCGTCCGGAAATGGAGCTGATGAGGGGACTTGAACCCCTGACCTGCTGATTACGAATCAGCTGCTCTACCAACTGAGCCACATCAGCATCTTTTTACTCTGCAACTCCGAACGTTTGGCATTATACCATATATTCGCAGTCGTGTCAAGAGTTTTTACGATTTTTTTATTATTTTTAAGTTATGAAAGGGTTTACATCACATGAAAAATTTGCTATAATTAATATGGATATTTATTTTTGAAAGGGTTGTTACTAATTTTATGGATTATCAGGCTGAATCAATTAAAAAGCATTATGAGTGGAAAGGGAAAATTGAAGTCGTGACACGCTGTCCTGTTGAGACAGGTGAGGATCTTTCGCTTGCTTATACTCCGGGTGTTGCCGGTCCGTGTCTTGAAATTCAAAAGGATTTGAACAAAAGCTATGATTTTACCCGCCGGTCCAATTTGGTCGCGGTCATTACGGACGGTTCCGCTGTGCTTGGTCTCGGTAATATCGGTCCGGAAGCCGGTATGCCTGTCATGGAGGGCAAGTGCGCCCTTTTCAAGAAATTCGGGAATGTGGACGCTATCCCCATCTGTATTCGCTCCAATGACGTGGATACCATTGTCAATACCGTCGCTTTGATCGCCGGCAGCTTCGGCGGAGTTAATTTAGAAGATATTTCCGCTCCCAGATGCTTTGAAATCGAACGCAGACTCAAGAAAATCTGCGATATTCCGGTTTTTCACGACGATCAACACGGTACGGCAGTTTGCGTCGCTGCGGCTATGATCAACGCATGCCGTCTGACAGGCAGACAGCTTGGTGAGCTGAAGATCACCGTCAACGGCGCAGGCGCAGCAGCCATCGCCGTTACCAAGCTCCTGATGAAAATCGGTGTGAGGGAAGTCATTATGTGCAACAGCAAGGGCATTATCTGCGAAGGTGACGAACGTCTCAACAGCGAGCAGGCTTACATGGCTACCGTCACCAACCTCGGACACATCAGGGGCTCACTGAAGGACGCCGTCGTCGGCGCGAACGTTTTCATCGGTCTCTCCGCGCCGAATGTGCTCACCGGTGAAATGGTGGCAACCATGGCAGACGGCGCAATGGTCTTTGCCATGGCGAATCCCACGCCGGAAATCATGCCCGACGTCGCCAGGGCAGCCGGTGCCGCTGTCATCGGCACGGGCCGCAGCGACTTCCCCAACCAGATCAACAACGTTCTCGCCTTCCCGGGCATCTTCCGCGGCGCACTCGACGTGAGGGCTTCCGACATCAACGACGAAATGAAGATCGCAGCTGCCTATGCCATTGCAGGCATTATTCAGGACAGTGAGCTGTCATCCGATTACATTATCCCCAGCGCGCTTGATGAAAGAGTTGTCGAAAAGGTCTCAAAGGCAGTCTCAGAAGCCGCAATTAAATCAGGCGTCGCAAGAATATAGCAGACAAGTCGTTGTGTAATTTAACATAGCTTTATTTCGCTTAACAGGCTACCGAAGTTTACAAATAATTTCGCAAAAAGTAAAAATATTTTGTTGACAGACTCATCATTTCATTATATACTATATAGAGAATTGTAATTTGGTAAAATTGTCTTATAATTCGTTATTCGTGAAAGGAGCTAATTCAAGAATGAGTGTAAAAAAAATCGCTGCAGTTTTTGCGGCAGCGGCGATAATCGGTTCGGCTACCTACTCATTGACCGATAATTTCATTCTCGATGACGTTGTCATGGTTTCCGCGGCATCCTCTCTTCGCAGGAATTCCACCGGCAGTGAGGTTACCAAGCTTCAAAAAAACCTGATCAAATTGAATTATTTAAAAAGCGGTTCCGCTACCGGAAAATACGGTTCTGCCACTGAGGCGGCTGTCAAGCAGTTCCAGACCGACTACCAGCTTTACGCAGACGGAATAGCCGGCGCCAAGACCCTGAATCTGATTGCATCCATCATCAACGGCACGGTCAAGACGGTCGAGGTCAAAGCGACGCTGCTCAACGTCCGGCATACGGCATCTCCCAACGGCAAGCTCCTTACCACTGCCAAAAAGGGGCAGAAGTATGTTGTGGAAGGGGAGGATTCCGAGAGCGACGGTACAAAGTGGTACAAGATCAGCACAAAGTTCGGCTCCGGCTATGTTTGCGCCGATTATGTCAGTGTCCTTTCCGAAGCCAACAATACCACTTCCAATACGACAAGCAAGCAAGGCATCATCAAGGTGACCGGAAACGTGCTGAATGTCCGCCAGAGCGCAAGCACTTCTTCCAAAAAGCTCTATACCGTAAAATCCGGACAAACCTATTATTATTCCGAAACCAAATCCGTCAACGGAGAGACATGGTATCATATCAAGGTCAACAGTTCCGTCAGCGGCTGGGTGCTCGGTCAGTGGGTAACGGTTGTGCAGTCTACCAATGAAACCGCTTCGTCCGCCAAGAGCGGCAAGCTCAAGGTGGCTGTTCCGATTCTTCAGGTCCGCAAGAGCACCAGCACCACATCCAAGCGCCTTTACACCACAAAGCGCGATGAGGAATACAGCTTCAGCAACGTCAAGTCAGTCGACGGCGTCAACTGGTATTACATCAAAGTCAACAAGTCCATCAGCGGCTGGGTGCTCGGCACGATGGTGAATGTTATCCCGAAAGACAGCGATTCCACTGTGACCACAGAAAAAACCACCAAGAATACCACCTCTGCCGATCCCAACGGCGGCACCGTTACCGTCAATGTGGATCAGCTCAATGTGCGCGAAGCTGCCAGCACCTCTTCCAAAAAGGTCTTCATCGCCAAAAGAAATCAGGTGTATACCTACAGCAAAACGCAGAAGGTCGACGATGTCGAATGGTATCACATCAAGGTCAACAATTCCATCAGCGGCTGGGTGATGGGTACATATGTCAAGGTCAAGCCCAATTCCACAGCGACAACCGAAGCAACATCCAAAGCGACGCAGACGCAGACCACCCAATCATCCGATCCACACGGAGGCAGCCTCACCGTGACGGCTGACGCTCTCAATGTGCGCGAATCGGCTACCACATCTTCCAAGAAGCTTTTTGTGGTCAAGCAAAACCAGACCTATTCCTACAGCGAAACCAAGAAGGTCGGCAACGACACCTGGTATCACATCAAGGTCAACAATTCCATCGACGGCTGGGTCATGGGAAGCTATGTCAAAGCTGTACCGAACGGTTCAACCGACACGACCAAGAGCACCACAGCAGCCAATACCGGCAGCAAAACGCTTACCGTCGTAGCCGACGCGCTGAATGTCCGTGAGTCGCCGTCCACCTCTTCCAAAAAGGTCTTTCTTGTCAAGAACGGTCAGAAATATACCTTCAGCAACACCAAAACCGTGGACAACGCGACATGGTATTATATCAAGGTCAACAATTCCATCAGCGGCTGGGTCATGGGCACCTATGTGAAGACCGAGGCTCCGGCATCCACTACTGCTGCGACCAAGTCCACGACCGCTGCCGCCAAGTCCACGACAGCCACAACAAAGGCAACCACCGCTGCGACTTCCTCCAAAAAGACCTCCGGAGGCAAGCTATCCATCACAGCCAATCTTCTCAATGTACGCAGTGAAGCAACGACAAATTCGAAGATTGTCACCACCGTCAAAAACGGCAAGACATTTGCCTATACGGACGTCAAGACAGTCAACGGTGAAAAGTGGTATTTCATTATCGTCAACACTTCCAAAAAAGGCTGGGTCAACGGCGGTTATATCACAATTATTCCGGATGAAGACACCGTAACGACAGCCGCAAAGAAAACCACTACAGAGGCCACGAAGGCTTCAACCACCGAGAAGCCGGAAACCAAGGCAACAACCAAAGCCACCACGACTGCTCCCGCGGAAGTCAGCGGCAATGTTGTCGTTGAAGCCAATCTGTTGAATGTACGTCTGGAACCTTCCTCTACCGCCACCGTCATCGGTACGGTCAAGAAGGACAATATCTTTGAGTTTACCAAGACAAAAACAGCGGAAGGCATCACATGGTATTACATCAATGTGAGCAATGTCCGCTGCGGCTGGGTGATGGGCACCTATGTCAAGGTCCTCGATGAGAACGCAACCGTTAAAACAACGCCCAAGAACGGTACCCTGACCGTCATCAGCGACAATGTCGATGCCCGTATGGGTGCCGGCTCCAATTATGAGTCCGTCTTTGTGGTCAACAAGAATGAGACATACAAATATATTGACATCAAGGACGGCTGGTACAGAATCAGTCTGCCTGACAATAAGACCGGCTGGATCGCCAGTGCCTATGTAAAGGTCAATGGATCCCCTAATTCCGGCTCCAATGAGGAGACGACCGCTTCAACCACCGATTCCACCACAGCCGGAACGGTCGGAAGTACCACTACCGAGGAAACCACCGCGTCCTCCGCAGCCGCATCAAGCAGTTCTGCTTCCGCGACCAAGACCGAGACGACTAAGTCTTCAGCGAAAGCAAGCACACCCTCCAAGCCGGAGTCAACCACTTCCACCACAGGTATTCCGGTCAGTCCGACTGCCGCAGCGGGTGTCACCAAGAACGTCACGGTGGGGACCGTCAAGGTGTCGTCCTCAGCCCTTCTTGTCCGCAAGGGACCCGGCACGGAATACGCCAAGATCGGTTCTGTCAGCAACGGATCGACTGTCGTGATTGTTTCCAAGGGAAGCAGCTGGCACGAGATCGAATACGGAACCGGCACAGGCTATGTCAGCGCGTCCTGCATTAAAAACATCACTTCCAAAACGGAAGAAGTGGCGTTGAGTTATGCGAGCGACTACTATTACATCAACGTGGGACAGTCCATCAATCTCGGCAGAACCGTCAGCGGTTCTACCGTTAAATACACAACCTCTTCCGCCTCCAAATGCCCCGTGACAGAGACAGGCGTTGTTTCGGGCGTAAAGGAAGGTCTGTATTACATCACCGCTTCCTGCGAAGGAAAATCGACAGGGGTCTATGTGGCTGTTCTCAAGGAACCCAATAAAGACCTCCAGACTTTCAAGGTCAGCGAAAAGGGCGTCAGGTTTATTGCCGACTGGGAAGGCGGCGATACGATACTTCCCAACGGCGACAAGGTATTTTATCCCTACAAAGATGTTTCCGGCTTCTGGACACTGGGTTACGGACATGCCAAGACCTCCACTGCCAGCAAATCGTGGAGTGAAGAACGCGCGATTGAGGAATTCAACGAGGATATCAAGAGCCTGATCGGCGAAGAGTATGTGCTGACCAAGAAGCGTCCTTATCTGACGGCGGACGCAGCCGAAAAGCTGCTGCGTTCCGATCTGAATCAGGGCGATTACGTAAAGTCCATTAACAATTGGGCTGTCAGAAACGGCGTTCAGCTGAATCAGGTGCAGTTTGACGCGCTGGTGTCCTTCTGCTACAATATCGGCACATCCCTCTGGAACAGTGATTCGACCAAGTTCTATCTTAAATCGGCGATTATTTCACATCGCTCAGGCAGTGAAGCGGATCCGAACCAGATCATCAAGGGCTTCTGTCTTTATCACAAGTCAAGCGGAAAGGCTTACAAGGGACTGTGGTATCGCAGACGCAATGAAGCAGAGCTTTTCCTCACCGGCGATTACGCGATAGACAGAGCCAATAAATTCACTCTTCCGAGCGACATCAGCTGGTCATAAGTATCGGACTTACCCATCAGAATATTAAAACATCATTTCCCGCTCCGCCGTGGATGGCAATACCATTGCCGCTGCGCAGAGCGGGATTGTTTTACGCAAAAATTCATATTAAGTACATAAACATCAATTATAATTATGGTAAAATAATTTTGATTGTTCATTTAGTATGAACAAAATACGCCTTTATGAAAGAAAGGAATTGACAAAATGGAAAAAAATCCTATCGTCACTATCGAAATGGAGAACGGCGGCATTATCAAAGCCGAACTGTACCCCTCCGGCGCTCCCAATACGGTCAACAACTTCATCAGCCTCGTTAAAAAGGGCTTCTATGACGGACTCATCTTCCACCGCGTGATCAGCGGCTTCATGATCCAGGGCGGATGTCCCGACGGCACCGGCATGGGCGGTCCAGGCTACACTATCAAGGGCGAATTCAGCCGCAACGGCTTTGAGAACAATCTCAGACACAAGCCCGGTGTGCTCTCCATGGCGAGAACCAACCTTCCCAACACAGCCGGTTCCCAGTTCTTCATCATGCATGCCCCGGCGCCCTATCTCGACGGTCAGTATGCCGCGTTCGGCAAGGTGATCGAGGGGATGGACGTGGTCAACGCCATCGCAGAGACCGAAACCGATTACAACGACAGACCCATTGACGAGCAGAGAATGAAGAAGGTCACGGTCGAGACCTTCGGCGTGGATTATCCCGAACCGGTCAAATACAGATAACATAGTCTCGCCAACGGAACACCAACAACAGAATACCTTTATAAAGGAGGTTTTAGCTTGATCAGAAAATTGCTTGCGTCGGTCAGGGAATATAAGCGCCCTTCCATTCTTTCCTTCCTGTTTATCGTCGGAGAAGTGATCATCGAATGTCTGATTCCCTTTATCACTGCCGATCTCGTAAACCGTCTGAAAGGCGATCTGGACATGAAGTCGCTGCTGCTCACAGGTGCTCTCCTGGTCTTTATGGCTGTGGTTTCACTGGCCTGCGGCGGTCTCGCCGGCTATGCCAGCGCCAGAGCGTCGGCGGGATTCGCAAAGAACCTTCGACACGACGTGTTCGACAAGGTGCAGGGCTTTTCATTTGAGAATATTGACAGGTTCTCCTCCTCTTCGCTGGTCACCCGTCTTACCACCGACATTGCCAATGTGCAGATGTCCTACATGATGATTATCCGCGCTGCCGTGCGGTCGCCGCTGATGTTCCTCTTTTCGGTCATCATGGCGTATGTGATGGGCGGTGCGCTGGCGACGGCCTTCATCGTTGTCATTCCCGTGCTTGCCGTGGGACTCTTCATTATCGCCAAGAAGGCGATGCCCGCCTTCCGCAGCGTTTTCAAGAAGTACGACAACCTCAACCGCTCGGTGGAGGAAAATGTCCGTGCCATGCGCGTGGTCAAGGGCTTTGCCCGTGAGGAATACGAAAAGAAAAAATTCGGACAGGCGGCGGAGGATATCCGCAGGGACTTCACCCGCGCCGAGAGAATCGTCGCGGTCAATCATCCGCTCATGCAGGTCTGTCTCTATTTCAATATGCTCTTTGTGCTGACCATCGGCGCGAAGATTATCATCCAGAGCCGCGGCGCCACCATCGACGTGGGACAGATGTCAGCCATGCTGACCTACGGATTCCAGATACTTATGTCGCTCATGATGCTTTCCATGATCTATGTGATGATCACCATCTCGCTCGAATCCATGCGCAGAATCAGTGAGGTGCTGTCAGAAGAATCCACCATGAAGAATCCCGATTCTCCCGTCACCGAAATCAAGGACGGCTCCATCGACTTCAGCGGCGTGAGCTTCAAATACTCCCGCAAGTCGGAGAACTACGCGCTGGCTGACGTCGATCTTCATATCGATTCCGGCATGACCGTCGGCATACTCGGCGGCACCGGTTCCAGCAAATCCACGCTCGTGCAGCTCATTCCCAGACTCTACGACGCCACCGAAGGCAGCGTCAAAGTCGGCGGCGTGGATGTGCGGGATTACGACATGACCGCGCTACGTGACAGCGTCGCCATGGTGCTGCAGAAGAACCAGCTCTTCTCGGGCACCATCAAGGAAAATCTCCGATGGGGAAACGAAAACGCCTCTGACGAGGAACTGGCGGAAGCCTGTCGGCTCGCGCAGGCGGATGATTTCATCCGTTCCTTCCCCGACGGGTACGACACCTACATCGAGCAGGGGGGCAGCAACGTCTCGGGCGGTCAGAAGCAGCGTCTCTGCATTGCCAGGGCACTTCTCAAAAAGCCGAAGATACTCATTCTCGACGATTCCACCAGCGCGGTGGATACCAAGACTGATGCGCTGATCCGCAGCGGCTTCCGCAAATACATTCCCGAGACGACCAAGCTGATTATCGCACAGCGTGTGGCGTCGGTGCAGGATGCCGACATGATCATCATCATGGACAACGGCAGAATCCTTGCCTCCGGCACCCACGACGAGCTGATGAAATCGGCTCCCATCTACCGCGAGATTTACGAGGAACAGACCAACGGGAGGGCGGAAGATGAACAATAAAATGAACGGAAAGATGAACGGTAAGATGAAAAGACCGCCCATTAACGCCGGCGGTCTTAAACGCCTTATCTCAATGCTTGTCAAATCCTATCCCGTACTGCTGCCTGTCACGGCGGGCTGCATTATTCTCTCGTCCATTACCAACGCGCTTCCCGCGATATTCCAGCAGAAGATCATTGTGGACATCGAAGCCTACTGGAAATCGGGCGACTGGGCGGCGGCTTCCAAGGTGATATTGCCGAAGGTGCTGATTCTGCTGGGGCTTTACCTTCTGTCGTGGGTCGCCATTATCCTGTACACCCAGTTCATGGCGTTCATCACACAGGGATTTCTCAGCAAAATGCGCATTTCGCTCTTTGAAAAAATGCAGAACCTTCCCATCCGGTATTTTGACACCAATAAGCACGGCGACATCATGAGCCGCTACACCAACGACATCGACGCGCTCCGTCAGCTGATTTCGCAGGCGCTTCCGACCCTGCTCCAGACGGTTATCCTCATTGTCGCGGTGTTCTTCATCATGCTCTACTACAGCCTGTGGCTGACGCTGGTGGTGGTCTTAGGCATTTTCGGCATCATGTTTGTCAGCGGAAGGGCAGGCGGCGGTTCCGCCAAATTCTTCATGCGCCAGCAGAAATCCCTCGGCAAGGTGGAGGGCTTCGTGCAGGAGATGATGAACGGCGAGCGAGTCGTCAAGGTGTTCAACCACGAAGACCAGTGCCGCGAGGATTTCGACATACTCAACGAGGAACTCTTCAATGACGGCTTCAAGGCGCATGCCTATGCGAATATCCTTGCCCCGATTATTCAGAATATCGGCAACATTCTCTATGTGCTTCTTGCAGTGGTCGGCGGTGTGCTGCTTCTTGCGAAGGTGCCGAATATCGGCATTGCTTCCGTCATCGCGGGAATCGGTGTGGTGACCATCGACATTCTCATTCCGTTCCTCAACATGGCAAAGCAGTTCACCGGCAATGTCAACGGACTCGCACAGCAAGTCAACTCGGTTGCCATGGCGATGGCAGGCGCCGAGAGAATATTCTCCATGATCGACGAACAGCCCGAGGTGGACGACGGATATGTGACGCTCGTCAATGCCAGGTACAACAAAGACGGCAGTATTATTGAAACCGAAAAGCACACCGGTCACTGGGCGTGGAAGCATCCTCACGGCGATGGCACACTGACCTACACGCCGCTTGAGGGAAATGTGGAGCTTCTTGACGTGGACTTTGCCTATGAAGAGGGCAAGACGGTGCTGCACAATATTTCGCTGACCGCCAGACCGGGTGAAAAGATCGCATTTGTCGGCGCAACAGGCGCAGGCAAGACCACGATCACCAACCTGCTCAACCGCTTCTATGACATCGAGGACGGCAAGATCCGCTACGACAACATCAACATCAACAAGATCCGCAAAGCCGACCTTCGCCGTTCGCTGGGACTGGTGCTGCAGGAGACCAACCTCTTCACCGGCAGCGTGATGGACAACATCCGCTACGGCAAGCTCGACGCGACCGACGAGCAGTGCAAAACAGCCGCCAAGTTAGCAGGCGCTGACGATTTCATCTCCCGGCTTCCCGACGGCTACGACACCATGCTGGAAAACAACGGCGAGAATCTTTCGCAGGGACAGCGGCAGCTCATCGCCATCGCCAGAGCCGCCGTCGCCGATCCGCCAGTCATGATCATGGACGAAGCGACCTCCTCCATTGACACCCATACCGAGCAGATCGTGCAGAGAGGCATGGATAAGCTCATGGAGGGCAGAACGGTCTTTGTCATTGCGCACAGACTCTCCACCGTCAAGAATTCCGACGTGATCATGGTGCTCGACCACGGCAGGATCATCGAGCGAGGCACACACGAACAGCTCATAAAGCAAAAGGGTCAGTATTACAAGCTCTATACCGGCGCCTTTGAGCTTGAATGATTCCTTTTTCAAACTTCTGACCAGACAAAATCCCCTTCGTCTCAACGCAAAGACGAAGGGGATTTTTGATTGCAAGCAGAGTGATTATTTTGCTTGGTCTTTCTCAGAATGGATGTTATAAAACGGCATGGCGATCAGGAAGGGTACGCAGCAGAAGAGCGAATAGGCGTAGCAGATGTCGGCAAAGACCGGCGTGCCTATGACCAGAGTAAAAATCACGGATAAGCAGGGGACGGTCAGTAAAACCGTGAGCTTGTCTTTCCTGCGATAAGCGTAATAGGCGATGAGCACCAGAAGCCATGTGTACACGCCGATGCCGTTGAACGGCTTTGTCAGTTCAAAGAACTGACAGAAGTCCAGGTAGCGGTAAAAGAAGGACGCGGTTATTCGGGAATGAGGTGTGCGTTCAATGCCGTAGGAATTCTGATAAATGTTGTACCGGAAAACCTTGTAATTGTATCCCGCGTTCCAGTATCCCCGTGTCTGATCGACATACGCCTTGAAGTACGACACGGGATGCGACAGACCGATTTGCAGATACATCAGCGCGTATTGGGCCTTGTGCTGATTGAGATACTCCTTGTTGCCGGTGTTTCTGATGAGATTTTTCAGGGGGTCGGAGATATTGGGGTTGTATTTGGCTCTGATCTCCTCAATATCTGCCAGCTGCGATATCAATTCCCGCTGGCTGTCGGTGAGTTGCTTGCCGTCGTAAATCGTTTTGCCGATCTGCTGAATGGGAATGGAAATCAGTTCTACAGAATCGGTTTGTTCAATATCCATCATGCTGACCACAGGGAAGAAGACGATTACGGCGGCTCCCAGCACACAGGCAAGGGAAACCGTCAGTCGCTTGTACTGTTTGCGGTAGATCGCAAGCAGTGCGAGAATGACGATCAGGAGCACGATCATTCCGTTGCCGCGGAAGAGACAGATTCCCAGACTGCTGATCACGATCAGAGCGATATTCCATTTTCTGCTGGTGTAGAGCTGTTTGATGTTCCGGAAGACGGCAACCGTAAATACCAGCATGCTTGCACTGAAGGGAATGTCCTTCCACATGGTGAAGCTGTATAAAATGTGGTTGGGATAGAGCAGGTAAAACAATGCGGCTCCCACGAGAATTCTTTTATCGACATGCATGCGGTGAAGGGTCACGACAGCATAGGAAAAGGCCGCGGAGGTCAGGAAAACGCTGAAAGTATTGTAGAGCGCACAGCCCAGCGTGATGTCATTGAAGCAACGGACGCCTATCGCCAGAAAAGGGCGTATGAGCAGCGTGTGAAAGACGGGATGCGCGTTGGAATAGCTGTTTTCCATACACTGGGTGATCTGGTTGATGCTGTCGTAGGTGATCACGCCTGGATAAAAGACAAGCAGCAGTATGCTGAGATGCAAGACGCTGATCAGCCCGAATACAAACAGGAATACGGTGCGGTGGCTGTATTGGGAGGTATAATGTCTGTAGGGGAGGGAATCCAGCTTATGTGTGATAAACGCCAGAATAAAGTAGGTGCAGTACATGCCGCCAAGCAAGAGAAAAGGGGAGAGGGCAACGGCGAACAGACCGGAAAGGCGGTTAAAATGGTAGAGGATATTCTGCACTTTGATCGGATCGTCGTTCACCTGCTCGACGATGCCGTTGAGCATGGTATTGAAAATATGGTAATTGGCCGACAAGACCAAAAAGGAGAAAATCGCCGACATGATCAGGTTGGAACGTTCCGACCTGCGAAAAATCCGTTTCCTGTCGGTGTTCATCCTGCTTCTGCAGAGGAATCCCAGTATGCCCACGAGCAGGTAAATCACATAATACGCGTCCGTGTAGGAAAGCATGATCAGCCAGAAGAGCATGGTGAAAAACTGGATCATGCCATGTGCGGATGTAAATAAATCGCTCAGCAGAAAGCGTCGCAGCTTTGGTTTGAATTCTGAAATCATAAAGAATGGTCCTCCGATTTTGAATAGTTAACAGTTTGAAAAAGTGTGTTATACACCTGATTGACTATGTTTGACAGGCACCGTGGTGTCGGTTCAGTTTGCGGCGCTGACCTTCTGCGTCTGGATAACATTGATATAGGGGAAAGGAATCTCGATGCCGTTTTCGGCTAACGCCCTGTGCACGCGGGTGTTGACGTCCGAAACAAGCCGTTCGGACGGGACAGTGGCTTTGTAATAGACATTGGTGACCAGCTTCAGGCTGCTGTTTTCAAATTCCATGAAATAGACGTCGCCGTAATCCTTGCCGTTGACGGTGTCCCTGCCCGGAATGGTGTATTCCGAATCAATGATCGCGTTCCGGATGACTTTGATCGCCTTTTCCACGTCGCTGCCGTAGGCAATATGGAAGGTGAACTGCGCGGCGCGGTTGGTGGAGTGGTAGCTGAAGTTTTTGAGCTTCATGGAGTTGAGGCGGCTGTTGGGAATGATGAGCTTCTGCGTTTCCATCGAGGCAAGCACGACATGGCGCATGGTGATGTCCACCACGATTCCCGCGACGCCGTCTTCCAGCTCAATGCGGTTGCCGATCTCAAAGGGCTTGTAGATGCTGATCATCAGACCCGCGAGAACGTCCTTGATGACGTCCTGCGCGGCAAAGGCGAGCACAGCACTGATGATGGCGGTTCCGCCGAGGAAGGTCTTCCAGATGGAGCTGATGCCGCCGAAGCCGGAAAGCGCCAGAATCGTGCCGGCAATCAGGATAATGGCCTTGTTGATTCTCTCGAAGAATACAATATGTATACCGCCCTGTTTTTTCTTGATACGTTCAAAGACCAGGTGGTTGAGTCTGAACAACCCCCACATGGTGAGAATAATCGTGATAATCGCCAGTGTCTGAAAAATAAAATTCTTTCTGTCAAACAAGATGCGAAACACAGCAAACAGCTTGCTCTGAAAATCATTCGGAACCATTGCGAACATCGGTTTTCTTCTCCTTATCTATCATTGATTTTTTTATTTTCCACTTGACTTACAATTATTATACCATCCCGAAAGGAAATAAGCAAGCCAAAATAACGTGATTATTCTATACATCTGTAGCAAAAACAGCACAGCGCAACAAAATAATTATTCACAAAATGTGATTGTTCAGTGATGAATCGCTGAAATTTTGTTGATAAAATTTTGAACTTTCTACAAAATTTTGGCGTGATATCACTGCAATATGCTAAAATTTATGAATTAGTTATTAATTTTTTAAGTCTTTATCGTTAACATAACCATGAAATGTGGGGCTTACAAAATAGCAAATATGTTTGTAATAACCAGTTCAAAGAATTGTGAACACAATTTTTTTATAGGCTTTCACAATTGCCTTAGCAGTAGGTATATTGTATAATATAGGTAAGAATTATTAATATAGGTAAGAATTATTGTACGTTTTGAAGTATCGTTTTCTGCATGATCATAAGACAAACCCGAAACATTTACAGTGCTGTCACCTTCGCTCATGACCGGCATTGTGGGTGCTCGTTTTTTATGCGGAAAAATCAGCCGAGGGACGGACAAATAATCTTAGTTTATGTGAATGGGAGGTTCATAACATGAGGAAGCAATGGAGTTTCAGAGCGCTCGCCGTGCTGCTGGTTCTGTCGCTGCTTGTCACCTTGGGCAACCAGGGTCTGCTCTCGCTCGGCGAGAACACCGTCACGGTCAAAGCGTCCGGAGACACTGCCTCGACCTCAACACGTCGGACAATGATTCTGACGGCAAAGTGACGCCGTCTGATCAGCAGAGCGATGAAGCGCAGCAAACTTCGCCCGAAGAGCCACCGACCGACACGGATGAAGACGTGTCGAGGCTGTACGGCGACGGAACAATTCATCTGTTCAATTTCCGCCAGATGCAGCTTGTCGGAAGCGGCGCTCAGCTGACCACGGGGGACGATCAGGAAGAAACCGTCGGTCTGGGCACGCCTGTCACGGATGAAGACGGTAACCCGGTGACCTATTCGGGCGACGCTAAGTATTTCCTCGAGGGCGACATCACGCTGCCGAAGGACAAAGAATGGCAGCTGCCCGCCGATTTCTCCGGTGAATTCACCTCGGAGGAAAGAAGCAAACAGGATGACCCGGAAAAGGGCGACGGTGAGGACGGAGAGTCCTCAGAAACCGGGGACGCAGAC
>ONID01000055.1 GCA_900317765.1 uncultured Eubacteriales bacterium
TCATGTCGGTGTTGTTCTTGAAGAGCGCGCTGTAGTCGGTGAGCGCCACGAAGCCCGTCACCTTGAAGCGCCTGCCGTTTACCGTGATGAAGTCGCCGATGGAAATGCCGTTGTTCTCGGCGTAAAGGCGGTCAATGGCGATCTCGCTCATTGTCCGGGGGTATTCGCCCTCCCACAGGTCGGCGCGGTTGACGTCCTTCCGCATTCTGTACATGCGAAGGGTGTTGCCGTCGCCGGTTTCAAAATCGGCGTAGAAGTTCTCGTACACTTTGACTTTGTATTCTTTCTCCATGCCGTCAAAGAATCCTTCCTCCGCCGGCATGTAGAGCGTGAAATGTCCGTCCTCGACGTTGTATGTTTCAAAGCTCTCGTCGTAGGCGATTTTCAGGCTGACGTCCGACACCAGAAAGCCGGAAACCATGGCAATAGTGGCAAAGATAAAGGTGAAGACCACCACGTACTTGCCGAAGTCCTGTTTCAGCTCACGGAACAGTCGCTTTCTGAGGGGATTTTTTACCCTGTTCGTCTTTTTTGAATCACTCATATGCTGCACCCTCCGCGTTACCAATCCAGATCGGCGGCGGCGGTCTTTTGCTCGTTCATATAGTTCTTGCGCACCATGCCGTCGCGCAGCTTAATGACCTGATCCGCCATATTCTTGATCGCGTCGTTGTGAGTGACCATGACGATTGTGTTGCCGTATTTCTTGTTGAGCTCCTCAAAGAGAATGAGTATCTCTTTAGATGTCTTGTAATCCAGCGCGCCGGTCGGCTCGTCGCAGAGTAGAATGTCGGGGTTCTTGACGATGGCTCTGCCGATGGCGGTGCGCTGCTGCTGTCCGCCGGAGAGCTGATTGGGAATCTTGTTGCGGTGATCCCACAGACCGAGGGTCTTCATCAGCTCGTCCACGTCGAGCGTGTTCTTGCCGAGGAAAGCGCCGACCTCGATATTCTCGCGGACGGTGAGATTGGGAATCAGATTGTAGAACTGGAAGACGTAGCCGAGATGCCTGCGGCGGTACTGGGTGAGCTTCTTCTCGCTCATATCCGAGAGCTTTTCGCCGTCAATGCTGACGTAGCCGCCGTCCGGCGTTTCAATGCCGCCGATGATGTTGAGCAGTGTGGACTTGCCGCATCCCGATGAACCGAGAATGACGCAGATCCTGCCCTTTTCCACGCCGGCGGTGATGCCCTGCAGCACCTTCACACGGCTTTCGCCGCTGCCGTAATACTTTTCCAGATTGTTGATTTCAAGAAACATATTATATCCTCCGCTATGGTCTGAATAAATGAACATCTGTTCACGTGAATATAATATCACATTGTTGCTTGATTGTCAAGTCCGTATCTGCGGCAAATCATGCTCCGCCGGGAATATTTCTTTTATTTCCGTGGCATATGCCAGCCGAAGGACAGTTGGCACAACCGCAGCCGCACGAAGTTTTGCCCTTTTTCTTATTGACAATCAAACAGCGGACAGCCCATGCCACTATCGCCAGAAGAATGAGTATGACAATGATATTTCCGATATTTTCCATAAAAAATTTGAGCATTGCATTTCCCTCCGATCAAAATCTGATCACAAAAATTTTAAAACATACCTCGCCATTAATCAATACATAAATCTAATGTGTCACACATTGGTGTCGGGAGTGACGGGTCGATGCGTCCGTAAGCCTTCTGCGGTATATAGGGCACTGTTCAAAAATAATCTGAACAGTGCCTTATATTAGCTCAGACTAACACCATTAGTTATATGTTAGCATAAACTAACCGATTTGTCAAGTGATCTTTATCATTGAAACAAAATTTAATTAAATGCCTTTTTCCTATTGACAAGTATCCCTTTTATTACTATAATATTCCTTAGAAGGTATTTAATACACAGTTACACTTCCTCTACAGGTTATAGAAAGGGAGAGAATGCAATGGCAAGACCAAAGAAAACGGGATTGGATTATTATTACAAGAGCGTTCACGACATGGACGACTTCCGCGTGATGGATTTGATGGAAAAATACGGTGCTGACGGATATGTGGTGCTGGATATGACGATGAGCTGTATCTACAGAAACGGCTATTATCTGGAAATGCCGGTCAAGCGCCTCGCTTTGTACATCTACCGCTATATTGCCGGAACCACCTCCAAAACCAGCGACGACGTCGCGGAAATCATTCTGTATTGCGGAGAGCTTGGCCTGTTCGACAGGGAGCTTCTCGATCAGTCGGTGCTTACCTCCCGCGAGATTCAGGAGCATTACGCCAGTGTTCCTGCCCGCCGCAAGGCCGACAAATCAAAATACTGGCTGCTTCCCGTTGAAAATGACGAGTCATGCGTGGAAACGGAAAATAATAAAATACCGGAGAAAACCATGGTTTTTGCTGCAAAAACATGCGTAAATGCTGCGGAAACCTCTGTTTTTGAAGATAATTATCATTTTAATTCAGTCATAACCCCACAAAGTAAAGAAAAGCAAAGCAAAGAAAAGCAAAGCAAAGAAAACGAAACAAAACAAAATGAAAGCAAAGCAAAGCAAACAAAAGCAGAGCAGAACGTCCGCATGAGCGCGGACGAGATATTCTGTGTTCCGGAATATGCCGATGCCTATGCTGCTGCCGATGCTGCCGCTGCCGGAAGCGGATATGAATATGCCGATGCCTATGCTGCCGATACGGATGCAGGATACGGAGAAATAGAAAATGTCTATCTATCACTGACAGGCAAAAAGCTGAACGGTACGGACAAGGCATTTATTGACGAGATAAAGAAAGAAGGAGCATATAACGGTCTGATCATACATGCGTTGAAAAAAGTCGCAACAAGAAAAAAAGAACAGAAGATCAATTCCTTCCGCTACTTTATGCCCATGATACGCGACATGCTGAAAGAGAGGGAAAACGCGCAGGATTCCTTCAGTGGAAACCAAGCGCCCTGCGACGACGGTTTTATTCACAGCGATACCGCCTACGAGGACCCCTACGCCCATTGTACCACCACCGAGGAATACCTTGCCATGCTGGACAGGGAATGCAAAGCCGTGCCGGGATGGTAGAAAAATCCCCCGCATGGGTGAAAGGATCAAAAAAATTCATCATCCATGCGGGGAGAAAAGGCAGGAGGCAGGAGGTAGAAGGCAGAAAAAAGCAGGAAGCAGGAGGTTTTCACTTCCCACTTCCCACTAATCACTAATCACTAATCACTAATCACTAATCACTAATCACTAATCACTGATTAAACATACTTGACGGTGGCGAGAGGCTGGTAGATACTTGTCCACATGAGGTCTTTGCTGATCTTTTTATCGTCCTTGTATCGTACGCGCCAGATCTCCACGGTCAGACCGGGATCGCCCCATTCGATTTTGCCGCGGGGCTTGCCGGTGGTCGCTTTCTTTTCAACCACTGTGGTTTTGACCATTTTGATGGTCTTGTTGTCAAATTCGCAGCGATAGCCGTCGTCGGTACCCCAAATCTGACAGGTAATGGTCGCTTTGCCGTCGTATTTCTTATTGGAGCTCTTGTAGATCATCTTGACCTTGATGGGATAGCTCTTGCTGTTCTGGAACTTGAAGTCAAGGGTGCCCCAGTTGACGGTCGCGTCTTCGCCGGGTGTTGTCCAGTAATGCACCTTGTACATGTGGTTGGTGCGCTGGGTGATCTCTAAGTCCGCCTTGAACGCAGCGGAGAAAATCGCGGACGATACCTGACAGATACCGCCGCCGACGTCGTTCGTGGTACCTGTGTTGGTGTAAACGGTAGCCACGGAGAAGCCGTTGGCCTCGGTGCGTTCGCCGACTGTGTCGTTATAGGAGAATATTTCACCGGGCTGCAGAACATATCCGTCCTCAAAGCTGCCGAAGGTATTGATGCGCTTGGAGGCGTTTTTGATATTGGCGGCACGCGTTTTGTTCTCGGCGCTGAAGGAGGTGGTCGTTTCCGACAAAAGGTCGGGACAGTAGGGCGCTTTCAGTTCGACCAGCGACACCTTGGGCTGGGTGAGCTTGAGCTTGATGGTCCATGTGTTGCCGCCGCTTTCAATCGTGGAACGCGCCGATGAAAGATCGAACTTCTTGCCCACCACATCGGAATTGAATATGGTAGTGCCGTTTTCATCGACATAAGAGGTGGCATCCTTGACGTCGCAGACAACTTCCTTGTATATTTTGTCGATATTCACGTCGGGAGCCTTGGTGGTCACCAGTTCCTCCACAAGGCTGTCGTCATAATTGCCGCTCTTGATGCGCTCAAGTATCTCGGTCATCAGACTGTTTTCGTCGATGCCGACGCCGTCGGAACCCGCCTTGATGATGAGCTGATCGCCTTCGATCGTGTAGGAAGGCTTCACCATGGTAGTGCCGTACTTGTCGGAAATGCTGTTCAGCAGATCTTCCATCTTGGTCTGGTTGTAGAGAATATTCTTGAAGGTGACAATCGTGTTTTTGACATCCTTGCCGTCGAGATCCTTCTTGGTGACTTCCTTTTCGGTGCCGTCGGCGTCGGAGGAATAATTGAAGCCGTATTCCCCTAAATTAATCATGAAAGGCTCGCCGTTCACCACAATTTTGAGGGTTTTGTCGCTCAGCTTGTTGCCGATAACTCCCTGAAGCATTTTGGTAGTGTCGGAGCCCTGCAAATTGACGATGGAATTATCCACTCTGACAGGATTGTAGATGTGTACCGCAGTAAAATAATACACGGCAAGCGATACAACCGCTATGCAGGCGGCGGTGATTCCCAATACCTTCAGACGCTTCTGCGCGCGGTGTCTGCGAAGGCTGACCGAATTGTTCTTTTTGGCGGTCTTGCCGTAAACCTCCTCGTAATAGGAGCCTTCACCGTTTCCCGTGCCGAGATATTTGGCGTAAATCGGCGGAATGGGTTCGGGTGTGCGGTCGGCGGGACCGCGGTCCCTGCCGTAGTAATTGTCAGCGTCGTCATAATTGTCATCGTAGTCGGCGGAAGTGTCGTAATCGTAGAAATCTCCGGTCTGTCCGGTGGGTGCACCCATCCGCTTTCTCTTTTTGCGGGCGTCCTCGGCGTACCGGTCATAGCGTTCGGACTGTGACTCGTGTCTCTCCTGATCGGGAATAACGTTGCGGGATGCTGAACGGCTGTGCCTTGAATCGCCGCCGTAATAACTGCGATCTTCGAAGTCGTCGTAATTGACATTGCTGTAATCATCGCCGAAGCCGTCGTCATAGCCGCCGCGTCCGCGTGAATTCCGGCTCCCGATGCCGTCGTCGAAGTCATCGTCGAAGCCGTCGTCATAACCGCCGCGACCGCGTGAATTCCGGCTTCCGCAGCCGTCGTCGAAGTCATCATCGAAGCCGTCGTCATAACCGCCGCGACCGCGTGAATCCCGGCTCCCGCAGCCGTCGTCGAAGTCATCGTCAAAGCCGTCGTCATAGCCGCCGCGTCCGCGTGTATCGTACTGACCGTAATCATCGTAGCCGTCGTCAAAATCGTCAGACATGCCGTCGCTGTAGCTGCCGTTGTAGCCGTCGTCGTAGCTGCCGCCGAAATCGTCGTCGAATCCGTCGTTGAAGCCGTCGCCGTAATAGTTCTCGGCTGAACCGCGTGAGTTGCCGCTCATATCGTCATAACCGTCATAGTTTCCGCCGTAATCCGTTCCCGCAAAATCGTCCTCAAAATCCTGCGGCGCGTCGCCGTCGAAGCGATACCCGCCGTTTCCGAAACTGCCGCCCATCATCATGCACTCCTTTTCTGTCAACTCAGGGAGAGCGTAACTCATAAGTACATGCTCTCCCACGAATATATACTAACCCATTTCCACCCTGTTTTCAAGTCTCTTGACACACATTTCACACAAATTTCAGTTTTCGTTTTTGAAACAGTTACAAATCAAGACAACAAATTTACAAAGTTGTTACAATTAATCGGAATTTTCTTAACCCACTGTAATCCTCATCAATTATAATTAATATTGGTAATGGAAAATGGTTTGTTCGTATGTGATTATTGTGTGGAAAAGGTGATTCCGATGAAAGGCAAGGGTACCGGAAAGTATTATGCCCCGGTTTACAGAGCAAAAAAATCTCCCCTCAAGCTCAGGCGCATCAGATTGATCAGGCGCTGCGCCGCTATTGCGGCTGCGGTCGCCATAGTCGCAGTCTCTATCGCGGCTTTTCAGATCAACAAGGATGACAGCAGCTCATTTGTCAAGGTTGCCGCATCGGAGCAGTCGCTTGCCGGCGTATCATCTTATCCCCGCATTGTCAATCATTCCTCTCCCCTGTCAGAGAGTTATGTTCCCGAAAATCTGATGTCGCTCGGCACACTGCCCAACGGCGACAACATCTTCCTGCGAGCCGACGCAGCCGAGGCCTTCCTGGATATGTGCGCCGCCATGTCGGAGGACGGGTTGGGCATTGTTCCGGTCAAGGGGTATGTTTCATACGAAGATCAGAGCGATGTGCTCACAAGAACAGCCGACAGGCTCATTGCCGAAGGCGCGGACGCCGATGAAGCGCAAAAAATCGCCCAGGCCGAGGTGTTTGCCCCCGGTGAGGATGAAGCGCAGCTCGGCACGTCCATCGACGTTTCCGTATCGGCCGATTCCGTCGACAATTTTGTGCTCACGGAGCAGTTCCAGTGGATCAGCCGCAATGCCAATCACTACGGATTCATTATCAGATATGTCGAAGCCAATCGGAAATATACCGGCGTCAATGAAAAGCCGTGGCATCTGAGATATGTCGGCAAGGAAGCGGCAGAATTCATGTTCTCCACGAACACCTGTCTGGAAGACTATGTCAGCGCTGTAAAAGCCGATAATCCTCACGCCAAATCCGATGAATGATTCCGATTCTTCCCATTGCCATTGAATGGAAAATACATACAGCTTTTTGAACAGAACACAAAGCCTGTCAGTTTATCGCGTGGTAACTGACAGGCTCTTTTTTTTCTTTGCATGTATTATGTAATTTGCTATTTATTCAATGACAGTTTTTCTTCAAAAAATCACCGGACAAATCTGTACTCCTGCCTGTCAACACTGTCGGGAATCTGGTGACGGATTATCTTCACGGTGCTGAGCGCAACGCAGAGATTCAGCACACCTTCCGCCAGCAGGGAAATTCCCAGCAGCACGGTCATCGTTCGCAGACTCTCGGTCGGCTTGAGAATCAGCAGCAGTCCCACCGTACCGGCAGCAGCCGCGAGAGCGGCAATCAGCCACCACAGCTCAATGCCGAATTTCCGCGCGTCAATGGCTATCTGTATCTTGAAAAGACCGTCCGCAAGAATGCATATTCCCAGTGCCAGGCAGAGGAAATTCAGCACATTCTGGTTCCTGATGGCAGCGGTAATGCCCAGCACAATCATCAGCACACCGAATTGCAGATCATACTGAAAGGCAAGCCGGTAAAGATCGTGGGAAAAATACCCCACAATTCGCACAATGCCGAAGAGTATCATGGCAGCCGCAAATACATCGATGATCACATTCAGCGATTTCTGCGGAGCGGCAATCATGAAGACTCCTGCAATGCAGAACACCGCCGATATGACGATGTACCCCACCTTCGCGGTGAGCATCGGTGCCTCGGAAAGCATTTTGATCTTCATTTCATTCATACAAACAAACCTCCAAAGGCGTATGGATCATTCACGCCTGATCTGTTTTTATTGTATATTCTGAAGATTTCTATATGCAACGGACATTTATCCTGCCGTGCATGAAATTCAGACATTTGCCCTCCATGTGTCTGAATTTTATGCAGGTGTGCGACAGGTGTCTATTGATACGGGCCGCATTCCGTCATACAATGGTCAATGCAAACGGGCAAACCCCGCGAGAATAATTACAACGGAGGCATTGATATGAACGGATTCGGGAACCTTGTGGTAAAGCACAGGAAGCTGATACTGCTCTGTGCCGTGATACTGCTTGTTCCGTCGGTGATAGGCATGGCGCTCACCAGAATTAATTACGATATGCTGGATTACCTTCCCGACGACATCGAAACCATGAAAGGGCAGAACATTCTGCTCGAGGATTTCGACAAGGGCGCTTTTTCAATATTAATGGTGGAAGGCATGGAGCCGAAGGACGTTTCCTCGCTGAAGAGCGAGATCGAAAAGGTCGACCACGTCACAAGCGTCGTGTGGTACGACAGCATATTCGGCTCGAATGTGCCGATTGAATTTCTCCCCAGCAAAATATACGACAAATTCAACAAGGACGACACCACACTGATGGCTGTGTTCTTTGACACATCGACCAGCGCAGACGAAACCATGGAGGCGATCGGTTCCATCCGACGCATCGCAGGAGGCAAATGCTTTGTTACGGGCATGTCCGCCATGGTCACAGATTTAAAGAACCTCTGCGAAAAGGAAGAGCCAATATACGTCGGCATAGCGGTGCTCTGCTCTGTGGTTGTAATGATGCTCTTCCTCGACTCATTTATCATCCCGCTTGTGTTTCTCGCAAGCATAGGCATGGCCATCCTGCTCAACCTCGGCACCAACTTCTTTATGGGCGAGGTTTCCTATATAACCAAAGCGCTTGCCGCGGTGCTGCAATTAGCCGTGACGATGGACTACTCGATATTCCTCTGGAACAGCTACAGCGAACAGAAGCAGAAATACCCCGACAACAAGGAACAGGCCATGGCACAGGCCATTTCCGCAACCCTCACATCTGTGGTCGGCAGCTCCATCACCACTATCGCGGGATTCCTTGCGCTTTGCTTCATGACCTTTACGCTGGGGCTTGATCTCGGCATTGTGATGGCAAAGGGCGTTGTCTTCGGCGTGATAGGCTGTGTAACGACCCTTCCCTCCATGATCCTGCTTCTCGACCCGCTTATCGAAAAGACACGCCACAAATCCCTCATGCCGAAAATGGACGGTGTGTCTCGCGGCGTATTGAAGGTATTTCCGGCTTTCATCATTCTGTTCGTGATCATCGCATGCCCTGCTTTCTACGGACAGAGCAACGCAAGCGTTTATTACGACCTCGGCGCGACGCTCCCCAAGGATATGGAGTACGTCATAGCCACCAACAAATTGCAGGACGAATTTGACATGTCCTCCACACACATGATACTTGCCGACGCAAAGCTTCCCGAAAACGAGGCTCGGGCAATGATCGACGACATCAAGCAGGTCAAAGGGGTCAAGACCGCCATGGGGCTGGATTCTCTGATAGGAAGCAGAGTGCCCGAGGCTGTGATTCCCGATTCGCTGAAAGAACTGCTCAAGAGCGACAGGTACCAGCTCATGCTGGTGACGTCGGAATACAAAGTGGCAACCGACGACGTCAACGCCCAGATAGAAGAAATCAACAAGGTGATCAAACGATACGACCAAAACGCCATGCTGATCGGCGAGGCTCCCTGCACCAAGGATCTCATCAGCATCACCAACCGCGACTTCCAGGTGGTCGACGCGATCTCCATCGTCGCTATATTTGCCATCATTGCCATGGTGCTGCGCAGCTTCACCCTTCCCTTTATCTTAGTGGCGGTCATTGAATTCGCTATCTTCATCAACCTCGGCATTCCCTATTACACCGGCACACAGCTGCCGTTCATTGCGCCGATATGCATCAGCACCATTCAGCTCGGCGCAACGGTGGATTACGCCATTCTGATGACCTCCCGCTACAAGCTGGAACGCATTGGCGGCGCGGATAAGAAATCCGCGATCAGGACCGCGCTCTCCACAAGCATTGGCTCAATAACGGTCAGCGCTCTCGGCTTCTTTGCCGCAACCTTCGGAGTGGCGATGTATTCCGATGTGGATATCATCGGCTCGCTCTGTATGCTCATGGCCAGAGGCGCTCTGATCAGCATGTTCTCTGTCATACTCGTTCTGCCCTCGCTCTTCATGGTCTTCGACAGGCTCATCTGCAAGACCACGGCGGGCATGAGAGCAGTCTCTAACTGATCTGATTACTATAAGCTCAAAAGGTGGTTGTTATTTATGAAGAATACAATGGTAAACAGCCTGCATGAAAAGGCACGCAACATTTCCAAAAGAACAATGGCAATCGCTCTGGCAGCAGCGCTGATTCTCTCGGCTGCCGCGGGTGCGGGCATCCATTCCCTGCTGACACCTCCCGCCAAGGCTTCGGTGAAAGCCTCGCAGCAGGTGAAATCCGAAAGCGAAACCACAGCCGAAAAGGACGAAACCGTCTACGTCATTGCCGACGCAAACGGCAATCCCCAGAAGGTCATTGTCAGCGAATGGCTTAAAAACGAACAGAAAAACGGCAGCATCGCCAATATCGGCGACGACGGCAATGGCGGTTACACCATCGACTCGGACAATTCCCATAGCTGGGATACCGAGAGCGGCGAGCTTGACGGTCAGTCGGATCTTCCTGTCGGCGTGAAGCTGTCCTATATGCTCGACGGCAAGGAAATGTCCGCCGAGGAAATCGCCGGCAAGAGCGGCAAAGCGACCATTCGCTTTGACTACACCAACCATCAGAAACAGACCGTCTCCATCGACGGCAAGGACACCGACATTTATGTTCCCTTTACGGTTGTGACCGGCGCGGTGCTTGATGACAGCGTATTCAGCAACATCGAGGTTTCCAACGGAAAGGTCATCAACGACGGCACAAGGAGCATCGTCATAGGCTTCGCGCTTCCAGGAATGCAGGAAAGCCTCCATCTCAGCAAGGATTCCATTGAAATTCCCGACAGCATTGAGATCACCGCAGACGTAAAGAATTTCTCTCTGACTACGACCCTCACCATGGTGACAAACGACCTCTTCAATGAGGCAGCCGAGGACATTGAGGAAAAGAAATCCGAAAAAGGCGACGGCGACGTTTCTCTGGATAGACTCACCGGAGGCATTAGCCAGCTGACGGACGGTACCTCTGCCCTTTATGACGGCACAAGTCAGCTTCTCGAAAAATCCGGCATACTCATTTCCGGCATTCATCAGCTTGCATCAGGCGGTCAGCAGGTCAGCGGCGGCGTGAATACCGTCCGCCAGACGCTGCAGCTCCTTTGCAGCAAGAACGCCGATCTGCAGGGCGGTGCGGCAAAGGTATTCGACACGCTTCTCTCCACCACGCAGAAGCAGGTGCAGGCAGCGGGCATGAACTGTCCGACGCTCACCAGGGAGAATTACGCACAGGTCTTGGGAGCCATCAGCAGCGGTCTGAGCGAGGAAAGCGTCCGCGCTCTCGCAGAACAGGCACGTCCCGGCGTAACGTCACAGGTGGAAAACGCCGTGCGTGAAAATGTCTCTGCGCAGGTGGAAGCCAACAGCGACGCCATCCAGCAGCAGGTGACAGCCGCAGTGGAGCAGCAGGTGCGCGGTCAGGTGATGGAAGGCGTGCTCGCCGGTATGGGCATGACCGAAGAACAGTATCAGGCAGCCGACGAAGCTACCAAGGCAGCCATCGACGGCAATGTGGATGCCATGACACAGCAGCAGATGCTGGACGAAACGGTACAGAGCCGGATTCAGAGCGCCGTCGAAGGTCAGAAACAGCAGCTCATTGAAAGCAACATGCAAAGCGAAGAGGTTCAGGCGAAGATCAAGGCGGTAGTTGATTCCGAGATCAACAAGGCGCTCGCAGCAAAACTGCCCGCCGCCAAGGAAGGACAGAAGAGCATTGCCGCAGCCATCGAGCAGCTCAACGCGTACAATCAGTTCTATGTGGGCATTTGCCAGTACACCAACGGCGTCCAGGCGCTGTATAACGGCACCGCCGATCTTGAAAGCGGCGCAAAGCAGCTCAGCGACGGACTCAACCGGTTAAACGGCAGCACGGACGCCCTGAAGGATGGCATAACCCAGCTCAACAACGGCGCCATGCAGCTTTCCGACGGCATGAAGCAATTCAAAGAAGGAAGCCTCGGCAAACTGGCTGAACTGACCGGCGGCAGCACGGGAGATTTAAGCGCGAGATTCAAGGCGCTGCGCGACGTATCCGAAGCCTACAAGAGCTACACCGGATTGCCGGAGAATGAGAGCGGCAAGGTCAAATTCATCTACCGCACCGACTCCATCGAAGCATCCGACGCACAATAATCCTGCTTTCTGAAACAGACTACTACACCTCACATTCATATCAATCACAGGCGGAGACTGATCTTGTTATGATTCAGTCTCCGCCTGTGATTATTATGGAAGTTTGTTAAATTGTTAACAATAACGTCCTTGAAATGAAATTAAAAAAGCGGTACAATTCATATTATCAAAGATAATCAGCCGGCATAATAGGCTGTATTGCCGAATACACTGACAGTAACCTGCAAAACAAAAGGGGTATCGGAAAAGCAATGGCGAATTTCACACGGGAGGCCATCAAAGCCACCTTCATCAAACTGCTGGAAGAACGGCAGTTCAGCGACATCACCGTCAAGAATATCGTGGAGGAATGCGGCATCAACCGCAATTCCTTCTACTATCACTACCAGGATCTTCCCTCGCTGCTCGAAGAAATCATACGGGAGGAATCCGACGCGGTCATAGCCAAATACTCCTCGGTCAATTCCATCGTGGAATGCTTTGACGCCATAGAGGAATTTGCCTCCAACCGCAAAAGAGCTATCATGCACATCTACCGCTCGGTCAGCCGCGACGTCTTCGAGCGCTATCTCATGAAGACCGGCGAGTATTTCATCTCGAAGTATATTGACGCACTCGCCGCCGAGGGCAATATTGACCAGGGGCTTATTGACCGCAACAAGTCGCTGATCGTCGGCTACTACAAGTGCCTATTCTTCGGGGTCATCATCGAATGGCTGGAAAGCGGCATGGACGAACAGCTTGCAAAGGATTTCCGCCGCATCTTCCGCCTGAAAGCCGACACCGCCGACGAAATCGCCGCTATCCTCCGGTCACAGCTGTAAGCGCTCGCCCGGAAAAAAGACCCTCGCTGACTGAAAACTGAAA
>ONID01000178.1 GCA_900317765.1 uncultured Eubacteriales bacterium
CAATATACACATAGGTCGTATGCGAAAGGAAGCGGAATTTTTTATGAACGGTAACACGCAAAGCAACAGTTACAAAATTCTCATCATTGATGACGACGAGGATTTGTCCATGATTATTTCGGATATGCTGACCGATTACGGCTATCGCGTGACCCACGTCACGGACGGGAACGGCGCGTTTGCGCTGCTTTCGGACAACACCTACCACCTGATTCTGCTGGACATCAACCTGCCCGACGCGGACGGCTTTTCCATCTGCCGGGAGCTGCGCCGCGTCTCTACCGTCCCTGTGCTCTTTGCCAGCGCGCGCACCAGCGAGACCGACCGCGTGGAGGGCTACGACATCGGCGGCGACGACTACCTTCCCAAGCCGTATTCCATGAAGGAATTGCTGGCGCATGTCAACGCCCTGATACGCCGCACCTACGGCTTTTCGCGGCAGGAGCAAGTGGTGACCTTCGGCCATGTGACGGTCAATCTCACCGCACGCAGCGTCGTGAAGGACGGGAAGCCTGTGTCGCTCTCCCTGCGGGAATTTGACCTGCTGGCGTACCTTTGCCGGCACCCGGACACTGCCATTCCCAAAGACACGCTTCTCTCGGAGGTCTGGGGCGCGTTCTCGGCGGTGGAACCTTCCACCCTCGCGGTGCACATCCGCTGGCTGCGGGAAAAGCTGGAGGACAATCCCGCCGAGCCGCAATTCATCAAGACCATCTACCGAGTAGGCTACTTATTAAATTCGTAATGCGTAATGCGTAATGCGTCATGACAGCGTATAATCGGGAGGTTCTTATGAAACGGAAGCTACTTATCGTCACGGCTATCTTCGCCGCCGTTATTATTTTGATTTCGGCGCTGTTTTCGCTCTCGGACAACGCCGCCGATCCGGACGACGCCCGCGCCGAAGAGCTGATTGCGCTCAATGAAATTTCACGGCTGACGGAAACGGACCCTCATCAGGCAAAAGAGAAAACTGACGCGTTGGATAAAAAAATCCGCGCCGAGGAAAGCAGGCGCGGCGGAGCGGGACGGGAATGGGTATTCTGTGGCGCAGGCCTTGTCTTTCTGGCGTGCGTGATGGGATATACATATGTTGCGGTCCTCCGTCCTTTTGAAAAAATGAAGGATTACGCCGCGGAGATCGCCAAAGGGAATTTTGACCTGCCGCTGGACTATGCCCGTTCCAATTACTTCGGGCAGTTCACATGGGCCTTCGACAGCATGCGCCGCGAAATCACCAAGGCGCGCGCCAATGAGCGCGAGGCGGTCGAGAACAACAAGACCGTCATCGCCACGCTTTCCCACGACATCAAAACCCCGATTGCCTCCATCCGCGCCTATGCCGAGGGGCTGGAAGCGCGCATGGATTCTTCCCCCGAACGCCGCGCCCGCTATCTTTCCGTCATCATGCGCAAATGCGACGAGGTGGCCAGGCTCACGGACGACCTGTTTCTCCATTCGCTGTCCGACCTGGACAAGCTGAAAATCAACGCCGAGCCGCTGGAAATCTGTTCCTTTGTCGGGGAAGCCATAGAGGAATTGGCCGCTCAGCAGGACGATATTTTTTTCATTCCGCCTTCCTTCTCCGCTTATGTCAATGCCGACAGGAACCGCCTTCTGCAAATCATCGAGAACCTCGTCAACAACGCCCGCAAGTACGCCAAGTCCCGCATTGACGTTTCTCTGTCGCGGGAGAACGGAACTGTATGCCTGAAAATCCGCGACTACGGCGGCGGCATTCCGGACGAAGATATGCCCTTTATCTTCGACAAATTCTACCGCGGCAAAAACCGCGGCAGCGAGCAAGGTTCCGGCTTGGGGCTGTATATCGTCAGATATCTCGCTGAAAAGATGGGCGGCTGCGTCACGCTTCGCAATCATACAAGCGGTCTGGAAGCGGTGGTTTCCCTGCCGGAAGAAAAATAATGGATTTCTCGGTTTTCTTAATTACTTCTTAATAACTTTTCTGATAGAATGTGGCTATCAAACCAAAGGGAGGCACTTTCAGTTCATGAAAAACATGAAAGACAAGGAAAAAATCATTCTGTCAGCAAAAGACCTTTGCAGGAGCTTCGCCCACAACGGCGGACAGGTGCACGTCCTGCAGCACATCGACCTCGATATTTATGAGGGCGACTTTACCGTCATCATGGGCGCGTCGGGTTCGGGCAAGTCCACCCTGCTCTATTCGCTCAGCGGCATGGACCGCGCCACTTCGGGACAGGTGCTTTACGGAGAGCTCGACATCGTGAAGGCAAAGGAAAACAGGCTCTCCGATCTGCGCCATACCGACTTCGGCTTTATCTTCCAGCAGATGCACCTCGTCAGCAACCTGACGCTCTTTGAAAATGTCGCCGTGTCCGGTTATCTCAACAAGGCGGCTTCCTCTTCCGAAGTCAAAAAACGCGCCAATGAACTGCTTGCAAAAATGGGGCTGGAAAAGGTCAAAAGCCACCTTCCCTCGCAGGTTTCGGGCGGCGAACAGCAGCGCTGCGCCATTGCCCGCGCGGTGGTCAATAATCCGAGACTTCTTTTTGCCGACGAGCCGACCGGCGCGCTCAACCGTCACAACACCACCGAAGTGCTTGACCTGCTGACGGAACTGAACGCCGCCGGACAGAGCATATTGATGGTAACGCACGACCTCCGCGCCGCGCTGCGCGCCAACCGCCTTGTCTACATCGAGGACGGACGGGTCATCGGCACGCTCGACCTGCCGCCCTACAATGCCGGGGAAGAGCACAGCCGCGAGACACAGGTCAACGCCTGGCTTTCCTCCATGAAGTGGTAAGGCGGTGACGAATATGGAAATTTTCACCTTATTATCCGCCTATATCCGCCGCAAAAAAGGCTCCTTCACCAGCATTATCCTGCTGATGCTCATTATCTCGATGGCGCTGACCGCCTTTCTGAGCATCAGCAAAAGCACCCGCGCCAGCATTGAAAACGCCATGAAGAACGCCGACGCGCCGGACATCAACATCTATATCATGGACGATTTCTACAAGCCGGAGACAATTGCGAAAGTCAGGCATCATGCCTTGGTTGACCGTGTGGAAGAAGTGGACAGCATCGCGACCAGGTACAGTACGAACGGCACGATCGGTCACAACACCTGGATTCTGCGAACATACGACAGCGAAAAATATCCGCGGTTAACCGACGACTGTTCGGGCTATTCTGGCAGCGCGCAAAAGCCCGCGAAGGGCGAAATCTTTGTGACGCAAGGGGTTCTCACTTCGGATGAAATAGTCGCCGGCGTGGTGGTGGAGCCTTCCATGGGTTCCGCCATGATCGGCTGGAAGCAGATTTTTATCAGCGACGAGGATTTCAGCCGGATGTTCGCCGCCAATACCGAGCGCAGCAATTGTCATATTGTCCGCGTATATTGGTCGCCCGACAGCGCGCTCAGCGACGCGAAATTCCAGCGGCAGCTCAACCTCGATACCGGCGTGATTGACTGCGCGAATGGCGCCATTACCCGCGAGCAGTCGTTTCACTACACCTATCTGTACACGGAGATCATCGTGTCTATCCTGATGGTGTTTCTGATTTTTCTGACCGTCATTGTGATGATCGTCATGAATCACTCCATTGCCACCAGCATTGAAATTGATTATGTCAACCTCGGTGTGCTCAAGGCAATGGGCTTTTCCAAAGGCAGAATCCGCGCGGTGTTCCTGCTGCAATACCTGCTGGCGGAGCTGATCGGCGCGGCGGTCGGCTTTGCGCTTTCCGTTCCGCTGACGAATGCTTTCTGCAATGTGTTCCAGCCGATCATCGCCATCCCCAATGAAAACGCGCTGGCGATTCTGCCGAGTGCCGCGATTCTGGCGGGAATTTTGCTTGTCTCCTGCCTGTTCATCCTGCTGGGCACCCGAAAGGTCGGGCAGATCTCCCCGATCCGCGCCATCTCCGGCGGCAGAGAGGAAATCTACTTTGACAGCCGCCTCAAAGCGCCGATCGTCAAAAAATTCCTTTCCGCAAGCCTTGCGCTGCGGCAGCTTACTTCCAACAAACGACGCTATGCCGGCACCGTGGCGATTGTCGCGCTGCTGACCTTCTTCATGCTGACCATTACCGTGCTGGGAGATACG
>ONID01000058.1 GCA_900317765.1 uncultured Eubacteriales bacterium
CGCCTCACGACGGACACCCTTGCCTTCGGCTAACAGTTCCTACTGCCAAGTCTGTAGCGGACTTTCACCGCCAAGTCGTTGCCCATGCTGGGCGCACAACAAAAACGGCATCTTCACCAAACGAAATTGGGAAGATGCCGTCTTGCTTTTCATAAAAAGAAATATATGGTATAAGAAACTAAACTGTCAAAAAATGGTGGCATGGGTCTGAATTTTCAATAAAGTATACGATTGAACTGATTACAATGGAGCGGATGGGGAAACGGCTGCGTTTTGCGGGAATAGCAATCATTTTCCGGCACGGTTTATTTCTTTATTTTGGGCATGTCCTATATGCTTCTCCATTTCCTTGTTGAGCAGTTTTTCAAATTCCTCTGCCGGGATCGGACGTGAGAAGTAGTAGCCCTGGACTATATTACAGCCCATTTCCTTCAGCGTTTTGAGTTCAATTTTATCTTCTACGCCCTCAGCAATAACGGGAATGTTCATATCCTTTGCGATATCCATAACCATTTTTATCATACGCTTGGAAGAATCGTTGTCATGCATTTTCATGATGAAGCTCCTGTCGAGTTTCAAAACATCAATCGGCATGGAGGAAAGCGTACTCAGTGATGAATAGTCGGTGCCAAAATCATCGAGTTCGATGATGTATCCTTTGTTTCTGAGTCTTTCGATGATGGGGATGACCTGCTCGGAATTCTGGATATAAGCAGATTCGGTTATTTCCAGTTTAAGTGCGGTGCGTTCCAATTTGTTAGCTTTCATCAGTTCATCAAGCGTTCCCTCGAGTTTGGGGTCGAAGATGCCTGCCTGTGAAAGATTGACGGATACCGGAACGGTGATACCGTACATATTTTTCCATGCGGCAATCTGTCGGGCAGTCATTTTCCATACGCACTTGTCTACTTCGCCGATGACGCCCTTTTCTTCAAAGAGAGGAATAAAATTCCCCGGCATAACCACTCCCTGTACAGGATGGTTCCACCGGACAAGCGCTTCGGCGCCCCGGAGCCTTGGCGGGTTGGATTGAATATCGTACTGAGGCTGATAGTAAATCTCAAATTCTTTGTTCTTTACCGCACGGTGCAGATCGTTGAGCATATGATTTTTAAGCCACAGGTTGTCGCGCACGGAACTGTCAAACACAGTCAGAAGACTGTTATTCTGACCTTTGCTCATATCGCACGCCACGTGTGCGCTGTCATACATCTTGACAACGTCCATGGTAATCTGTTCGGGCATAACTCCCATACGCAGGCGGATGTTGACATTAGCGAACCGTTCGCTTAATTTGTTCTGAATGAGGGTAAGAATCTTTTGATAATCATTTCTGTGCCAGCAGTAGATGCAGAAACGATCCGCGTCCACTCTTCCTGCGATAAAGTCCTCTTCGCTGAATATAGAGCGGATTCCTTCTCCGATCAGCTGGAGAATCTGATTGCTGATCTCCGTTCCGTTCAGAATATTGACGGAATGAAAACGATCGATGTCCAGAACGATTGCGTCCATGGGGATGCCCTTATACTTGTTTCTCATTCTGTCGGCGTATTCAAACAGGAAATTTTTGCAGTAAAGACCGGTCAGAGAATCAATTTCAGTGGTAGCAATCAGCGCCTCATCTATTTTTGCTTTTTTCTGAACCCACAATATGCGGCAAAGCATGAGCAGTATCATCAGAAGCACCGCCGCAACTACTGTCATTACAAGTGCGAGATGTTCCTTGATAAAACCGACTACTGAAGTGTGACTATTTTCCTGCATATATGAGGAAAGTGCCACACTGACTTTCGACGAGGGAATGATTCCTGTAACCTTGGTGAGAATGGAATAAAGCCCCGTCTCATTTTTGCTGACGGCAAAGCAGTAATCCACGCTTTTGCCGGTGGCAATCGGAGACAGCCCGTACTTTTCGCACAGCCTGGAGAGATTGTTGTAACGGTAATTGCTGAGCAGGACGCAGTCGGCTTCTTCGTCCGCCACGGCGTCAAGACATGCTTCTATGTCAGGAAAAGAAATAATTTCCCACTGAGGATTCATTTGCTGAAGGAGCGTTTGGGTGTTGAGGTCTTTTTCAATGACAGCCACTGTCACGATCTCTTTATTGGCAAATTCATTTTTGTCTACCGTGCGAATGATCTCATAGATTTCGGCGTTCATCAGCGAGGGCGTAACGGACAGACCGAGTTTTTCGCCGTCGTATTTGGTAAAATTGATCGGGAAGACACAGTCGATTCTGCCGTCGTCGAGCGCTTCTAAAGCTTCTGATATCGAGGAAAACTCCACGGGTTCAAAGCTGAGCGAATGGTTCTTAACCATTCCCGATGCGTATGTCAGACAGTCGTTGAGAGCGCCGGTCAGCTTGCCGCTGGCTGTATCGGTACCGCAGAATGCCAGATTGTCCTTCAAATATCCTACTCTGACAGCGTTATGTTCAGAAAGCCATTTCTTCTCCGTTTCATTAAAAAAGAGATTGGTGGCGGTCCCGCTGATATATTTCTCGTTAAGCTGGAGATTATAATATCTGTTATGCTCCTGTATCTTGCTGAGCGCGGAATTCAGTTCGTTAAGAAGATCGTGGCGTGACAGATTGACTGCAAAGTAAAAATCCGATGCACCTATTTTGCAAATCGGCGCGACGGCATTCGGGTCAACAATCCCGTCAAGCGTCACATATGCGTCGATTTCACCGTTGCGAAGCGAAGTCAATGCCTGATTTGAGGTGCCGGTCAGCTCGACAATTTCCGCGTCGATTCCATTCGCATTCGCCCACTCAATAAGGAAATTCTCCTGCACTGATCCTTTGTTGACGCCGATTTTCTTTTGATTAAATCCGGAAATATTGTCACTTGTGAATGTTGAATTGTCGGAAGAAACAAAAAGGTAGTAATCCTCTGTGCCCATGGGAAGAGTAGGGAAGAGCATAAGTGAATTGCGTTCTTCTGTAAAGGAGACGTCGCTCATCAGGTCGATTTTGCCATCGACAAGCATCTGCATGAGTTCTGACCAGCTTCCCTCCACATATTCATAGGACCAACCGGTATGCGCGGCGATCTCCTGCTGATACTGATATGAATAGCCGGAACGGCGTCCGTTTTCATCCTTCATATTGAAGGGCGAATCGAACCACCCGACGCGCACAACTTTGTCCGATGCCTTTGCGTGGACTGTCAGCGGAAGCGAAAGCATGGTCATTACAACAAGACATAATGCTAATGAAGTGAGCTGTAGAAATTTACCCATTGAGTTATTATATTTCTTCAAGCTATGATTCCTCGCTTTCATCTATAAATACTGATATGATGACTATTTATAAGATTATATCATAATAACATCGTGAAGTCAATACCAAATATCACAAACATCAAAAAGTATCAATAATTTTATAAGATAGCAACAAAAATAACTCTTTCAGAGTGATATTATTTTTATTCTGTGATTGTTGTTTGCAGAAAAAATTGCCCGGTGTTGTAAATGTGCATGATCTGTGATTAAAAAAACTCCCTGCGGACAACTGATATGCCAGCAGGAAGTTTTTTTATGATGAAATCAGATTAATCACACAATCCTGATCCGGTATTTCTTCAGCCAGTGATTGATCTGCAGGAGATAGGCAATTGTCTGGGGTGTGGTCATGAGCTGTCCGTACCAAGGCTGCGTAATATTGGGAGCGTTTATGAGCCCGGCAGCTTTATCGCGGCGGACGATCTGCCAGAGCGGTGCGGAAGTATCCCATACCAGTTCGTCGAGCAGCCGAGTAACTGCGGCAAGATAGGCGGGATTGTGTGTCTTGGGATAGGGACTCTTTTTCCGCCAGAGGATTTTATCGGGGAGGTAATCCTTCATGGCTTCCCTGAGCAATCCCTTCTCATACGAACGGTAGTCCTTGAATTCCCACGGAACGCTGTAGAGATACTCCGCGATACGGTAATCGCAGAACGGCACACGTACTTCCAAGCCGTTGTACATGGACATTCGGTCTTTTCTGTCAGGTAAGGTTATAAGGGAAAAATGGGGAGATGCAATGATTGGATATTGAAATTGAAAAATAAAAATCATCGTTCGACTTAATTCTGGCTGTATTTATTCATCAGTACCAAATTAGGGACACGTGATGAATCCTTCGGTAAAACTATTGCTTTTTCTCTCAAAAGGGTATATAATAATTCAGGAAAGCCCATTTAATCCAATTTTTCTCATTCCATAATTTATTTTAAGAAAGGACGAGTGATTGATGAAAAAGCAGGAAGTGTAAGCCGCTTTTAAGTGGCGGCAGCGATGTTCCTGTCAACGGGATCAGGCGCGTTGGCGGAGGGAGCATTCCTTTCCGACCTTGCCTGTCTACGATGCGTAGGTTGTCAGATGTGCATTTGTGCATTATAATGGCAGTGCAAGGAGGTAGTGATTATGAACCAATATGTAACAGGAGCCATGATTCGGCGGCTTCGGGAAAGCAGAAAGATGACACAGCATCAGCTGGCGGAAAAATTATCGGTCAGCGACAAGGTGATCTCCAAATGGGAGACGGGACGCGGATACCCTGACATATCCCTCATTGAACCGCTTTCGGTGGCGCTGGGAGTGTCGATCATCGAGCTTTTTTCCGGCGAGAATATTGTCAATACCAACAGGGCGTTCAATATGCTGCGGATGAAGCTGCATGTCTGTCCGATCTGCGGGAATGTGATACAGAGCACCGGAGAGGCGATCATCAGCTGCTGTGGAATTGTTCTGCCACCGCTGGAGGCGGAACCCGATGACGTCGAACATCATCTGCGCGTTGAACGGGTTGAAGACGAGTACTACGTAACGGTTGCCCACGAGATGAGCAAAGAGCATTATATTTCTTTCATTGCGGCATTCAGAAATGACAGCTGCGAATTCAGAAAGCTGTATCCGGAGGGAAATGCTCAAGCGCGATTCAAGATCAGCGGTACAAAATGCTTCTATTATTTCTGCAACCGGCATGGGCTGTTTCAGTCAAAAATAATCCGGGCGGACAGGCAACAGGCAGACTGACACCATGCCAGGGAAATTCCGACGGACAGACAGGGAAATCATTGATCTGACAGCAGCTGACTATTATTAATTCTAACGAGGTTATGGTTATGAGTATAAAAGAAAAAATTAAGCGGATCGGATGTCTGGCAATAGCTATGGCGGTTCTGATGAGTTTATCTTCCTGTCTGCAAGCCTTGAACAGGGCCGATGCGGGACATATAGAAAAACTGCTGAAGGAAAAATACGGTACGGAATTTCAGGTTATTTCCATCGGCAACCGGCTGGCTTCTTCGGGCATGGATACCGTAACGGCCTATTGCAGACCTGCTGACGACAGCAGGGTGGTTTTTGAGGCAAAGATGAACGACAATCAGCAGCTTGTATCCGACACCTTCGTCGAACGTGTGGTCGAGGTTCAGGCAGAAAAAGCATTGGAGGAATTCTTCTCAAATGAAGGCATTCAGGCTTCTGTTTACGCCCATATCTTTCCTGTTGACGAGAAGACGGACTATCGGCATGCCGATTATCTGGAGATCATCAGGAGCACGCCCGAAATATCTTTTACATTCAAGACCGTAGTCAGCGAAAGCACAAAGGATGATAAGGTGTACAATGCCATAACATCCATCCTGATGAACCATTATCGGTTAAATAACAGCATGAAAAGCGGTACATCCGCATACAACATCCGTGCGGACCAATACAGCGATTGTGTGGAAAAGATGCAGACAGGCCCATATCCCTCCAAGACTTTTTTTGAAAAATACACGCCTGTCGGAAGTGTTGTTGTTTCTGTAATCGACGGACAAGTCAATGTGGATCTCGGTGAATTTCAGCAGAACTTTTATCATTAACCGACCGAGAGAAAACGGCGGCCACGTTCCGCAGCTCTGCGGAACAATACAGGTGAATATGAAGAAAAATCCGGAAACCGCACGGAAAAGCGCCTGCGCCTCGTTTTCCTCATAGATTTTTTTGCCCTGATGAAGAATGTCAGGGATATTCCAGCAAAACACTTCTCCGCTGAGCAGCGAAACATATAAGCGCTGATGATGAACCTGCATGTTCAATATCTGATCCGAGTGACAGCATATACAGCAGAGCTGGACTGATATTCTGGTTTTGTCCGGCTTGATTTCATACACAATCAGATTGGCGTCATAGGAAGCCGCAAACAGATACAGACCGCCTTCCTCACGGCAAAAACAGACAGAGGATATGCTCCGTTCAAAATCCGGATACACCGCCGTGTGACAGTCGTCGCTCCAGATTTCTACGATATGCATATCGCCCGCATCTCCTGCGGCAGCATACAAATAGTCTTTCTCATTCCACCTGACCGCATCCAACGCCCGGAGGTTGATATTCCGTCTGACGGATATTTCGTGAATAACGTCGGGTTGGCACAGAGTCAGTGAACCGGACTTGCAGGAAATCCTGTAGATCTGCCCCGGATTGCTGTCGGTGGAGCATAAAAGAATAAAGTCGTCAATCCTTCGCATAAAACGTATCTGAAACCGAAGCTCCAGCTCTTTTCCCGCTTCATAACTGCCTTCGTCAAAATCATTCACCTTGAATTTCTGAAGGACGGCACTGCTGATGCGTCCGCCGCTGTCCGGGAGGGTATAATCATAGGCGGCGATGATAATGTCATTCATGATTTCAAACGTGAGAATACGTCCTTTCGGCTCGGTGAATAGCCGAAGATTTCATTGATATGCTGTATATCGCATTTGACAATGTATTCTTTCAGAAACTCCGCCGCAAAATAATCCCTGTAATTCTGGTGCTTGTAGGAAATCTGGGACCGGTTCGCAGGAACAGAAAGAATATCGGTGAGAAATGTGCTCTCATAAAAAGTGTCGTCATCCGTTTCCTTTGGATGAGCCATCTCCCGATAATCTTGGCAGTATTTGTCATATCTGCTTCCGCTGACCGTAAACACGCCGTCACAGTTCATTCTGAATCCCAGGAACCTCAGAAACTGCTCGTCACGGTTTTTGGTTTTTGCGGGAGAGGGATTGCCCAGCTTGATCTTGGCAATAAAGGCGGCGATCAGTTCGCCAAGGGTATTCATCGGCATATGGTCCACCGCCCTCGCGGAGGCTTCCGTGGGTTCGTGCATATAGCAGAACAGCACAACCGCCATCGGCTTTTTCAGGAAGCCCTTCACTTCGGAACGGTTGGTGCGCGGGTCGGATTCCATCAGCTGGTGACGGATAACCCTCTCGATACCCTCCTCCTATCGGTGCGTGGTTTTCAGATAATTCCTGACATGTCCGATGATGTCCGCGTCCTTTAAGTCGGTCATCGCATAAGCCTGGAACTGACTGTTGAAGGAACAGCCGGAACGCGAGGAGAAAACCGATGACAGATCGTAACGCGACGTGATGATGAACCTGTAACGGGAATAAGGGCGATTCGGAATAGGATTAAAAGTGCGATTTGGACACAGCGCAAGGAGGAGTACACAGTGAAAGTCACAGTGGAAAAGGAACTGGCGGACCGGATGGAACTTGACTTCAAAGACGTCAGCGTCATTTTGGACAGCAAGCGTGACGCCATTACCGTCTACGGAATGCTGTTCCCGAAACAGGCATTTTCTCCTCCCCACGAAAACGCAGAGCCGAACATACTCTGTACATTCCACGACGACAAACGACGGATTCTGTACGCCGACAGCGCAAGAGCATTCATGTCGTTCAGACTCAATCAGTACAGCCTGTTTTCCCTGGAAGTGACTTCGGCGACTGATTATATCGACATGCAGAATGTCAGCTAAATCAGGCTGACGCCTTATTATTCCGCTTCTGAGGGTTGAACCATCCCACGCATAGAGCATGACAGAAAGGAGCTGCTATGATGAACACCATCGGAAATGAAAAAATCTTTATGATCTCGGCATTCATTATGATAGCGGTCTTTCTGATCAGAATGCCTGTCATGTGCCGACCGAGAAAATTCAGATACGAGTATTCCGCAAAAACCGATTTTTATAAAACAGGATCACACCTATGTCTTCCAGATCATCATGCTCACGGATGGCAGCTACCGCTGCTATATCGTCAAAGCGCCGTTCCTCTTGGGAAGAAAGTTTACCCGCTACACAAGCGGCTTTGTGGATGAAAAGGATACAGGGAGGCGCTACATTTCCTGCAACAGAAGGATTAAAACCGCCGATGAAGCCAAAAAATTATGCGCAAATTGGAGCGACGCCAATCAGTATTACGTGGACGCCGCACGATTCACAGATTGACAGAAGGAGCTGAATACATATGGAAATCACCATGAATGGATTTGTGGAACTGACATTGGTTGTCAGTATGGTTGTTTATACGGTGCTCGCCGTCTGGCTGATCGTCCTTTGCAAGCATCTGTTTTCAGGCTTCTTTGTGACGGCATCTGCCATTGCCGGAGGGTATGGCATTTATCAGTACGCGTATTACATAGCCCTCGGCATCCTCTGGGCTGTGCGGTTGGCAGCAGTTCTGGTCATATTGGCGTTTGTCCTGGGAATATATCCGAGAAAAAGCCGCTGTTCACAGACCCGTTAAGCCCGCCAAACACAAGTAGCAGCCGCGGTGACAGTGATAGTAATAGAATTCTAACATCCGGGTAATAAAACGCTCACATCTTCATATTATAATGCTGATTTAAGGAAGTGAAGATATGAATACAAAACGGTTAATTATCCTGTCAGCGGTCATCATGATCATCCTGATGGTGGCACTGATCCGGACGCTCATTCACCAGGAACACGGCGGCAGCACAGACAGCGGCTCCTTGCAAAAAGGGAAGCTCAGAGTGGATTTCATAGACGTCGGCAAAGGCGACTGCATTCTGATACGTTCCAAAAACCATACAGTTCTCATTGACACCGGTTACAAGGACACCGCGGACGATGTATTCCGCTATCTTGACGCATCCGATGTGTCCGGCATAGATGAGCTGATTCTCACACACTACGACAAAGACCACATCGGCGGAGCCAAACAGCTACTCTCCAGATACCCGGTCAAAAAGCTGTATGTTCCGGATTACGAAAAGGACAGCAAGAAATTCAAAAAACTGATCAAAGCAGTGGACAAGAACAATGTCCCTGTGGAGTGTGTGTCCAGGGCAATCACCTTTTCGGCGGATCATGTCAGGTACACCGTCATGCCGAGCGGCGTTGCCTACGATGAAAAGACCGAGAACGACAACGATATGTCGCTGCTGGTCACTGCGGAGCATGGAAACGATTCCTATCTTTTTACCGGCGACATTGAGGAGGAAGGCATTCGCAGCCTTCTGAACAGGTCTGGGCGCACCTACGACCTGATGAAAATGCCCCATCACGGCAGAATGGAAAAGAATACAAATGCACTGCTCAACAGCGTAAAGCCCCAATATGTCATCATCACAGACGATAAAGAAAACAGGGCGGACAGCAAGCTGTGCCGTCTTCTCGAAAGCGCCGGAATCAATTATTTCTGTACCAGTAAAAACGGCACGGTCACGATCATCGGAACCGGCAACGGAATGCAGGTTAATTGTGATTGATTGAATAAATCAAATTGAATGCAAGGCAAAAACATACGCTTTCGGATGGCAGACCTGTATGATACAATCGTAGCCGGAAGGGAACGTGTTTTTTACCCTCGTTTCTGTAATATTGACATTCCCACCTTTACTGTGCGGAACATTCTGACAGCTGCATCGAGATAGAGCCTTTCGGCATCATGCATCGCTTCACTGAGCGTCATAGGGCTGTTGACAATACAATGCAGTGAATCGACGCCGTAATCCAGTATCTTTCCGGCGCCTTCTCCGAGCGAGCCTGAGAGTCCGATGCAGGGAACTCCGAATTGTCTGGCGTGCATTCCTACTCCCTGCATAACCTTTCCGCATACGCTCTGACCGTCCGTGCAGCCTTCTCCTGTGACGACCAGATCAGCGTCAAGCAGCTTCTCGTCAAAGTGAATCAGCTGCAGGACGGTTTCTATTCCCGACTGCATGGCAGCGTTGAGAAACACTTTCATTGCCGCACCAAGTCCACCGGCAGCTCCGGCTCCTTCTATGCAATCGCAGTCAATGCCATAAAGAGATCTGATCAGATCACGATAATGAATCATTCCCGATTCGAGCTGCTCAATCACATCCGGGGAAGCTCCCTTTTGTGCGGCAAATGTCCGCGTGGCTCCATGTTCGCCGCAAAGAGGGTTCTTCACATCGCACATCACAGTGAAATGACAGTCCCTGATCCGCTCATCAAGACCGCCTGTGTCGATCATGCTGACAGCGGCAAGATCGTTTCCTACACCGGACAGTTCCCTCCCGTCTGAGGAAAAGAACTTTGCGCCTAACGCTTTCATACACCCCAACCCGCCATCGTTTGTCGCAGAGCCGCCTATGGCGACAGTGATGTCCCTGCAGCCCTGATCCAGTGCGCTGAGTATCAATTCGCCTGTTCCGAAGGTCGTGGTAAACAACGGGTTCCTCCTGTTTTCCGGCACAAGCGTCAGTCCGGACGCCGCAGACATTTCGATGATCGCCTTATGACCTTCCACAATCCCGTAGGCGGCTTTCAATGTGTTCATCAGAGGGTCATGCGCCTCCGTATAGAATAACTCACCGTCTGTTGCGGACACAATGGCATTCACCGTGCCCTCTCCTCCATCCGCAACGGGAATACCGATGCACTCACAATCCGGAAAAATCTGAACAGCGGCTTTCGTAAGCAGCTGTATTGTCTGATCGCTCGTCAGGCTCCCTTTGAATGAGTCGGATGCAAATAGAAATTTCATAGCGTTCTCCTGAATTGTTTTTTTATTCTATTATAGATTAGCATATGGTAAATTTCAATAGCATTCACACCAATACATACAGGACGGTCAACCGTGATTTTTCAGAAATGAACTGCTGATGCTTTTCAAACTTGCAATGATCGTCTTTTTTGGTAAAATACCGACATGGAAAAAATGATTAGTTGCTCCCAGACCGGTTTCCCTCTTCCGGAGCATCATCCGTATGACGGCTGCCGTCGGGGGATTTTCAGGGCATCTGAGCGTAAAGATCCTGTTGAAACGGATACAATCCGAACTATTTACGAGAGGAATCTGAAAATGGAAGAATGTTTAATCTGCCATGCGCCGCTGGAATATCTGGAGACAGACACGATAATGGAGTGTTCCATCTGCCACAAACGGGAATCAAGCAAAACAAGATGCGTCAACGGACACTACGTGTGCAATGAATGTCATACCGCGGGAATGGATTCTATCATAGGCTTATGTCTGGCGGAGAAATCCAAAAACCCCGTGGAAATACTTGAAAAGATGATGGCGCTTCCCTTTTGCCACATGCACGGTCCGGAACATCACGTTATGGTGGGCTCTGCGTTGCTGACGGCTTACAGCAATGCCGGCGGAAATGTTGATTTACCGTCAGCACTGGCAGAAATGATGAATCGCGGGCAAAGCGTACCAGGCGGTGCCTGCGGATTCTGGGGAGCATGCGGCGCAGGTATCAGCTCCGGAATGTTCGTATCCATCATTTCAAAATCCACCCCCTTGACAGTCGAGCCCTTTGCCTTCTCGCACAAAATGACCGCAAAGTCCCTGTCTGCCATCGGAGATATCGGCGGGCCGCGATGCTGCAAGCGTGATTCGTTTTTATCCATTCTCTCCGCCGTTGATTTCGTCAGGGAACACTTTGGCATAGAGTTGGAAAAGTCTGAGATCATTTGTCATTATTCTGCCAGAAACAACCAGTGTATTGGGAAACGCTGCCCGTTTTCAAAAAAGCGAGATCAGAATATCCGATAGATGCTCTCCCGGCTTCCTATTGCCCTTATCAAGGAAAAGAGGATACTGCCTCGCCTGATAGTCAGGCAGCGTTTCTGCGTTTTTTCTTATCAATCAAATGCGGCGTGATCACAGATGATAACGTGATCACGCCGCATTTTTTAATTATTCATAAATAAAGCGCAAGAATGCGTGAAAGGACTTTTACTAATTGTCAACCAAAAGTAGACAATTAGTATTAAACGTCTGCCCTGCCGCGCTTTCTGCGGAAACGGATGTACACCGCGCCTGCCGCCATCGTTGATGCCGCCATCGCAAAAGCTGCCATCACAATCAGCATTGCACTCTCTCCGGTGCCGGGAGAATTGCTTCCGGGCTTTGCTTCGTCCGCTTTCCATATGGCGAAAAGCTCCACATCTCCGCCGTTGATCCGGAAGGTCTTGCCGGGAGCGTAGCCTGTTCCGCTGCCGTCCGCCTTGGTGTTCCAC
>ONID01000200.1 GCA_900317765.1 uncultured Eubacteriales bacterium
GCTGATCCGTATAGCGAAAAAACATGGCTGCCACACGGCGGAAGTTGATTTCCTGTGTGACAGCCAAACTTTTTATCTGCCCTGTCCAATATATGTCCAATATAAAGGACGAAATATCAAACAAACTTTTGCCTGTTGCTTTATATATTTTAACTAATTAGACATCTTTGATACAAAAAGTTCATAGCATATTAACAAATTGTTTTGTTTTCTACAGATTTATATTGGACATTTATTGGACAATGTATGATACAGTAACTATGAGAGCGAGTGCTTCGGTGAAATGATTCTTTGAACAGAGGCAAGAAAAAACAGGAGTGTTCGACATGAAGTTTGACAAATCCATTCTGATACAAATGGCGGTCGTTGTCGGCATCGTAGCACTTATGTGGGTGCTTATGAGAGTCAACCGCATTCTTTTCCGTGAAATCAGAAAGAAGCAGGAAGGATTGCATCTGCTTTTCTTTGAGCGAATCAACAAATCAGTTATTCTCATCGGCGGCACGATACTGGCGCTTTCCGGCTTCGGCGGTCTTGGCTCGGTATGGAAAACCTTCCTGGGCGGAACAGCCATCATCAGCGCGGTGCTGGCATTTGCCGCGCAGGACGTCATAAAAGACGTGCTGGGCGGGTTGATGATCAGCATTTACAAGCCGTTTGAAATCGGCAACCGCGTTGAACTGGAGAACGGAACGACGGGCATTATTCAGGATATTACCATGCGTCACGTCGTGATCGTCACTTTGGAAAACCAAAGAGTCATCATTCCCAACAGCAAGCTCAACGCCATGATCATCAGAAATTACAGCTATCATACCACGAATCGCTCGGCACAGTTCAGCTTTCACATTGCCTACGGCAGCGACGTGGAAAAAGCCATGAATGTCATCCGGCAGACTGTCAAAGCGTCTCCGTACAGTATCCCAGGCAGGAATACCAAAAACGGCAAAGAGTACGGAGATGTTTATTTTCTGGCGTATGAGGACAGCAGTCTGAAGCTGGTAACAACGGTGTATTATAAGCCTGCTATCGCGTCAGAGGCTGTGATTTCCGATATCAACCTTCGCGTTTATCACGCGCTGCATGAAAACGGCATAGAGATTCCCTTCCCCTACATCAATGTGGTGCAGAAGAATACCGGAAACAAGGAGGAATCGCAATGAGAGCCATCTGTGTCGATGATGAAAAAATACTCATGGATCACACGGTTTCCATGTGCTCCGAACTGCCTCAGATCGACGAGGTACGTGGTTTTACCAAACCGAAAGAGGCGCTGCAATGGCTGGAGGACAACACCGCCGACCTTGCGCTTCTTGACATTGATATGCCTACGATGAACGGTATTGAACTGGCGATGCGTATCAAGGAGAAATCGCCAGATACGGCTATTATCTTTATCACAGGTTATTCCCATTATGCGGTGGATGCTTTTCAGGTGCGCGCCACCGGCTATCTGCTCAAGCCGATCACCCAGGAGATGCTCGCGAAAGATGTGGAATACGCGCTATCCGGAATGCCGAAAAAACTGGCGTCGCACGTGCTGGTGTGTACGTTCGGAAATTTTGACGTGTTTGTTGACGGTAAACCTGTCAGATTCAAGATGGCAAGATGCAAGGAACTCCTTGCTTATCTGGTTGACAGGCACGGCAGAAATGTGACCCGTGCGGAAGCCTTTGGGATTCTGTGGGAAGACCGACTGTATGATCGCCCGATGCAGAAGCAGTTGGACGTCATGATCAGAAGTATGCGAGCCACATTGCAGGAGTACGGAATCGAGAGAATATTTGAAATGAAGCACGGTACCATGAGAATCTGTCCGGAGCAGTTTACCTGCGACGCCTATCTGTTTTTTGAAGGCAATCTTGACGCCATCAATTCTTATCATGGAGAATACATGACCGCCTATTCATGGGCGAATATGACAGAGGGTTATATTTCTTGGCAGATGGGAAAAATCATGTCGTAAATAATTGTACAGTGGAAAACCACCGTGAAAGGAGTGAAATAACGAATGAAAAAGTCCAATGACCTTTATGAGCTTAGCCCTGAACAACTGGAAATTTTCAGCGACGGAAAGTATCTTCCGGGTAATTACAAAAGAGAAGCCGACGCCTTCTTAAAAACGTGTATAGGGGCACAAATGTATGATAAAGTCATGAGCGCCGAAGCGGGACGCAGGCATCCTTATGTGGCGGCAAGGCTTTTTTTGAACGAGGATGACTGGAGAAAATATGTGTGGATCGAACAGTATGGGTCTTTGGACGATTATCCGCTGTCATAACGGATAAGCAAAGAAGAACGCATTAATCAGTTTATGGAGGAATTACTTATGCTGAACATCACCAAAACAATCAAAAACAACGAAGCCGACTTTGCGCTGGAAGGGCGTCTGGATACCGTTACCGCTCCCGATCTGGAAAAGGAACTCAAATCGTCGCTGGACGGCATCACAGAACTGCGCTTCGACTTTGAAAAGCTCACATACATTTC
>ONID01000064.1 GCA_900317765.1 uncultured Eubacteriales bacterium
CATAGTGACCGACAAATACGGGAATTCCGTTCAGTCGGAGACGATCACGGTGACAGTGGAGCCAAAACTGGCGATCATCGAGCAGCCCAAGAGCTGTGCGATAGCCTTAGGCGAATCCCTGACCTTATCTGTCAAGGCGCAGGGCATGGGACTGCAATACCAATGGTATTATAAGAAGGAAGGTCAGAACCAATTCAGCGAGTGGCCAAGCCGGGTCAGACCGACAGAGACAGTCATTCCGCCCGATAGCTGGGACGGCATGCAGCTCTATTGCAGGGTGACCGACCAGAACGGGGATTCCGTTCAGTCGGAGACGATCACGGTGACAGTGGAGCAAAAACTGGCGATCATTCAGCAGCCCAAGAGCTGCGAAGTGACCCGCGGCAAATCTCTTACCCTGTCTGTGAAGGCACAGGGGATTGGTCTGCAATACAAGTGGTATTACAGGAAGAAGGGACAGCGGATATTTACCCTTTGGAATGGTCGTACACACGATTCCGAAATCGTCATTCCTCCCGATTCGTGGAACGGCATTCAGCTCTATTGCTTGATCTCCGATAAATACGGCAATTCTGTAAAATCAACTGTTATCACGGTAAAATTCAAAAGAGCTTCGTAAGCTCAAAAACAAATAAAAAGCCTGCCGGTTTTCCCTTCCTCTGAGCAACAGAGGGATAGAAGCCGACAGGCTTTACGTGTATATGGAGTTATGTACCCTGTTATGAATCAATTACAGAATCTTGAGGTCTGTGAGGGCTGCGAGGACGTACTTGACAACAAAGAGCAGCACGATCACGTACATCAGCGGATGAATTTCCTTGAACTTGAGTCTTGCGATCTTGACGACAACATAAGCGATGAAGCCAAGTGCCAGACCGTCGGTGATGGAGTAGAAGAAGGGCATACCCACTACGGTGAGGAAGCAGGGGATAGCAACCTCAATGTCGCTCCAGTCGATGTCCTTCAGGGAAGCGCACATCATAACGCCGACAACGATGAGGATCGGAGCGGTAGCGGCGCTGGGAACAAGACCTACGACAGGGGAGAGGAAGAGACCGAGCAGGAAGCAAAGGCCGGTAACGGTGGAGGTCAGACCCGTTCTGCCGCCGGCGGAAATGCCGGAGGTGGACTCTACATAGGTGGTGACAGTGGAGGTGCCCATGACAGCGCCGGTGGAAGTGGCGATAGCGTCAGCCAGCATAGCTCTCTCGATCTTGGGGAGGTTGCCGTTCTCATCGAGGTAGCCTGCCTTGTCGGCAGCGCCGATCAGAGTGCCGATGGTGTCGAACATATCGACCAGCACGAGGGTGATCATGGTGGCGATCAGGGAAGCGATCGGAGCCTTCAGCAGGTCGCCGAAGCTGGTGAAGCACTTGCCGAACATGGAGAAGTCGAGGTAGGGAACCCAGTTGGTGGGAGCGCTGATGCCCAGCTGAATGCCGAAGACAAACTGCATGACGCAGCCGATGGCGGAAGTAGCGATAATGGAAATAAAGAAGGCGGCGGGGACCTTTGCGACGACCAGCACGACGGTGATGATCAGACCCACCAGAGCCAGCAGCATGGCGGGGCTTGCGAAGCTGCCCATACCGACGGTGGTAGCGGCGGATTTCTCACCCACAACGATGCCGGCATTGACAAAGCCGATCAGGGCGATGAAAAGACCGATGCCTGCGCCCAGCGCCTTTTTCAGGCTGAGGGGAATCGCCTTGACAATGGCGGTTCTTGCGCCGGTGACGGTGAGCAGGATGAAGATGATACCCGCGATAAAGACAGCCGACAGAGCAGCGCCGGCGGAAAGACCGAACGCGCCGCAGAGGGTGAAGGAGAATACCGCGTTGAGTCCGAGACCCGGCGCCTGTGCCATGGGGTAGTTGGACAGCCAGCCGATGAGCCATGTGCCGATGGCAGCCGCGATACAGGTGGCGGTGATGACGGCGGTGTTCTGCATTCCGGCGGGTGTTCCCTCGCCTAAAATGGTCGGGTTAAGAAAGATGATGTATGCCATCGTGAAAAATGTCGTCAGTCCGGCAATGATCTCTGTTCTTATGTTGGTGTTGTGTTCCTTGAGATGAAAGAGCTTTTCCAAAAGAACTTCCTCCTAAAAAATAATGTTGCCGCTTTGGTTTTTTATGTAAAATCTCCTCAGTGGCACAAAAAAATTATAAACTATCGTCTGCTCAAAAGCAAGTCGCATTTTGCCTATTTTCAATACTACATTTTTATATAAATTTACCTGTGAATGAATCAGACTGACGATCATGCCTTAGGATAAAAGTTAATAGATGTGTGAGCGCTTTTTTCTTGCAAAAGTGAACAGGGTATGATAAAATGATAGTGTACCAACAGATAATGATGGAGGAATCATCGCTTGAAAACGGGAGATAAACGGAAGTTCGCCGTATGGACGGTTCTGACGGTTATATGGATGATCGTGATCTTTCTTTTTTCTGCGCAGCCCGCCGAAGAATCATACGAAACAAGCGATCTCCTGCTTGCGTTTCAGCAAAACTATGCGGACACGTTCTTCGAAAAACTCATGTCGTTCATTGTCCGTAAGGCAGCTCATATGGCTGAATTCGGACTGCTGGCACTGCTCTGTATGGCGGTTCTCAGAAGCGGCGGAGAATTTTTATGTAAAAAAATCACCCGATTAAGACAATATCTCCTTGTGCTGCTTTTTTCTTCCTTTTACGCTTTCACGGACGAACTGCACCAGTTTTTTGTTCCGGGACGCAATGCCACTTTTGCCGACTGGCTCATTGACAGCTTTGGGGTATGCGCGGTGCTGTGGATATTGCACATGTATTCCAAAAGCGTAAATAACCATAGAACCCCGTGACGGTTCTCTTGCAAAAGTGAGAAAAATGTGATATAATTACAATGGGAATATGTACGGATGTCGGTGTCGGAGGTCTGAACGAATGGGATTTACAATAAACCGGAGATGTATGGTTTTTGCAGCACTCACTGTACTCTGGATGGCGGTCATTTTTTTCTTTTCCTCTCAGAACGGAGAGGACTCCTCCGGGGTCAGTGAGAAGCTGCTGCTGTTTCTGTGCGGGATATTCGATTACACACCCTCTCCCGATTGCCGCGATCTGCTGCTCCTGTTGCTTCGCAAGGGCGCACATATGACGGAATTCGGCATACTGGCTTTGCTCTGGCTGGGAACCCTTCGAAGCGGCACGGACAAAGCCGGATGGCATTACCCTGCGGCATTTGTCCTGTCGTCGCTTTACGCCGCGACGGACGAAATACACCAGCTCTTTGTCAGCGACCGCGCCGGACGGGTGACAGATTGGATGATCGACAGCTTGGGAGCAATATTATTTTTGTGCATCGGATGGCTTGTTATCAGAGTCATCGACAATAAAAATTCAATCAGTAAAGGATGATGAAAAATGGCAATACTCGTAACAGGCGGAGCCGGCTTCATCGGCTCGCACACATGCGTCGTGCTGCAGGAGGCGGGATATGACATTGTCGTGGTGGATAATTTCTCCAATTCCAAGCCCGAAGCGCTGAACCGCATCAGGAAGATCACCGGCAAGGAATTTAAATTCTATGAAGCCGACATTCTTGATGCTGAAGCCATGAAAACAATATTTGAAGAAAACGAAATAGAGGCAGTGATTCACTTTGCGGGACTCAAAGCGGTGGGCGAATCGGTCGCAAAGCCGATTGAGTATTACCACAACAATATCACCGGCAGCCTCGTCCTCTTTGACGCCATGAGAAATCACGGCTGCAAGACCATCGTATTCTCGTCGTCAGCCACCGTGTACGGCATGAATAACGTCCCGCCTTTCGTGGAGACAATGCCGCTTTCCACCACCAATCCCTACGGCTCCACCAAGCTCTTTATCGAGGACATTCTGCGTGACATCTGCGTTTCCGACCCCGAGTGGAGCGTCATGCTGCTCAGATATTTCAATCCCATCGGCGCCCATCCTTCGGGACTCATCGGCGAAAGCCCGAACGACATTCCCAACAATCTCTTCCCCTATATCGCCAGCGTTGCCGTCGGCAGACTGGAAAAATTGGGCGTTTTCGGCAACGATTATCCCACGGTGGACGGTACCGGCGTGCGCGATTACATTCACGTCATGGATCTCGCCGACGGACACGTCCGTGCGCTGCAATATGCCCTTGAGCACAAGGGCGCCCAAGCGGTCAATCTCGGCACAGGCAAAGGAACCAGCGTGCTGCAGGCGGTTGCCGCCTTCGAAGCGGGCAGCGGAATGCCCGTGCCCTATGTCATCAAACCCCGCAGACCGGGCGACATAGCCGAATGTTACGCCGACTGCTCCAAGGCCAGGGAGCTTCTCGGCTGGGAAGCAAAGCTCAACATGGAAGACATGTGCCGGGACGGCTGGAATTTCATCAAGAACAACCCCAACGGTCTTTGATCGTTAACTGTATCAGCTTATACCAAACGCAAAAAGGAACCTGTACATTTTCGCACAGGTTCCTTTTTATACTTTCAACTGAACTGCGTATGCCGGAAATTACTTGCGCACATAATTGCGGTAATCGAAATCGCCGCGCTCAAGACCGTGAATGAGTATCTCGGCTGTTGCCATATTGGTGGCAACGGGAATCACGTGCATGTCGCACATGCGCAGGATGTCATTATCTCTCGGCTCATTCGGCTTGGGAGTGAGGGGATCGCGGAAGAAAATCAGCAGGTCAATCTCGTTGTATCCTATGCGGGCAGCGATCTGTTCACCGCCGCCAGCGGCGCCGGGCATAAAGCAGTTGACGTTGAGTCCTGTAGCTTCTCTGACGATTTTGCCTGTCGTGCCGGTGGCACAGAGATTGTGACGGCTGAGTATGCCGCAGTAGGCTATGCAGAACTGTATCATCAGTTCCTTTTTGTCATCATGTGCTATCAAAGCAATATTCATAAATGTCCATCTCCCAACTTTGTTTTTAAAAATTCAATAGTATATATATTATTAACGGCTTTCACCGGTTTTATAATTGGCGGCTTTATATCGGCAATCGGAATGAACGTCCTCCGTCGAGCGGAACACGTTTGCCGGCGATCCGTTCGGCGGTGTCGCGGGCGTATCGCATCAGTTCGCACTTTTCGTCGGGCTGCTGCCCTGCAAGAACCGCTTCAAGCGCACGATTGTCATGCGGCATCACACCGATCAGACGGGCGCCCACTGTATCTATGCACCTGTCTATGTCGGCTATCCCTCCGAATTTCATGATTTCGGGTATGAACCGCGTGATCAGCAGACGGATGCTGCATGGGCTTGCCGTCTGCGCAGATGCTTTCCGTATCATCCGGCAGAGCATGGAGGCGTATTTCAGGCTCATCACGTCGGCACGTGTGCAGATGACGAACATATCAAAGCACCCTGCCATTCCGCAGTCGGGTAAAGTGCCGGAAGGAATATCCGCAAAAACATCGTATTCCCGCGAAAGGCTTTCTATGACCCGTCTGACATCCAATGAAAGCGGGGAATAAGTCCGTTCCGGGAAGGATGCCGAGGGAAGCAGCCTGAGATGATCGCCGCAGTCGGTGAGTGCGTCCTCAATGAGACATTCTCCTGAAGCGGCGTCATTGATATTCATCACCGCGTCCTCTGCCGATCCGAGCATATAGGAGAGCGTTCCGCCGAAACCGCATGTATCGACCAGCACGGATGAACGCCCCGATGAAGCCGAAGCCTTAGCGATGTATGCAGCGGAAAGAGAAGTCCCCTGACCGCCGAGAGCGGAAATGAATCCGATTTTTTTACCCAAAGAACCCTTCACCTGCCTGCCGTGTTTCGCCTGCCTTTTGTCAAATGACGTCAACGAATACTACTCTCCCATTAAAAGCAGAAAAATGTTGCGGTCTTATTGACCCGAACCGGTTGCCGCCAGTGCAGGGACAAATAAACCTCGCAAAACGGTTGTCTGCTATCAATCGACGAGTAGTATGAAACGCCCCGGCAGTTTTATAGAAATATCCAGTTATTTGTATAATAGCACAAATAACTGGATATGTCAAAGAGAAATTTCAAAATTCTGGCAAAAATCCGGAAAAACCGTGACGAAAATTACCGTTGATATTTGGTTGTTTTCTATATCAGAAAAAATTGAACCGCTGCGCAGCGCGACTATCCGGTTACCGAATCGCCGGAATCTTCCCATGTCACAATGCCGGCGTCGCTGATCACGGCGTAGCCGGCGGTCTTGGCGGAGAAGAAGTATTCGTCGAAAACATCTCTTGCCACCTGTGCCATGACCTTACCGTGTCCGCACTTCTCGCCAATGACAGCGACTGCTATCTCCGGGTCGTCATAGGGGGCGAAGGCGATAAACACAGCGTTCGGGGATTCGGTCTTTTGTTCGCCGCGGGATGATTTGTTGGTATCGGCGGTACCTGTCTTGCCTCCGATTTTGAGCTGATAATTCTCGAAGGTGTCGGACGCGGTACCGTCCTCGGTAACCGACTTCATGCCCTGTTTCACGATGTCCATCATGGTTTCGGAGGCTTCCATTTTGGTGATGACCGTCTTGTTGATCTCCGCGTCTTCGCGCACGGTCTGATTCATGTCGTAGGACTTGATGGTCTTGATCAGGGTTGCGGAATAGCGTGTGCCGCCGTTGGCAAGGGTGGACATGTAGGCGCAGATCTGCATAGGCGTGAATCGGTTGTCGCTCTGTCCGATGGCTGCCTGGAGCGTATCACCGGTAAACCAGTTCATGTTGCGGCTGGAGCGTTCCTCACGTCCTGCTAAAATGCCGATGGATTCGCCCAGACCCACGCCGGTCTTGGAACCGAGTCCTAACTGCTTGCAGTAGTAATTCATTCTGTCGATGCCGACGCGCTGGGAGATGGTGTAGAAGAAGATGTTGCACGAAACCGAAATGGCGGAAGTGACATTGACGCTGTGATGAATGCCGTCGCAGATGAACATCTTGTTGCCCGCTTCCTCGAGAATCATGTAGCCGTTGCAGGTGATTTTTTCGTTGCGGTCGATGCCGTGTTCCCTCGGGTCAGCCTTGCCGCTCGACTTGTAGTTTTCATATTCCTGGAGAGCAGCCAGCGCCATGGCAGGCTTGAAGGTCGAACCGGGGGCATAACCGCCGCTCAGTGCGCGGTTGAAGAGAGGGGTATCGGGGTTCTTGCTCAGCTCGTCGTAATCCTGAAGATAGGTGCTGAGATTGAAGGAAGGATAAGTCGCTGCGGCGAGCACCTCGAAGGTCTTGACCTTCATCACCACGGCGGCGGAAGCGTTCGCGTCGGCACCGCTGCCCTCTATGCCGGCGGCTCTCTGGGCAAGCACGATGTTTTCAATGGATTGCTGTGTTGCCTTCTGCAGGTCGGAGTCGATGGTGAGAACCACCGTGTTTCCCGCCTTGGGCTCGCGGGTGTATTCGGTGTAGATCACGTTTCCGTTGCTGTCGTGACGCACCTTCTTGATGCCGTTCTGACCGCGGAGGGTGTCCTCGTATTCCTTTTCCACGCCGAATTTGCCCACCACGTCGTTGTAGCCGTAGCCCTTTTTGCGCAGGGCTTCAAATTCCTCGGCGTAGATCTTGCCGGTGATGCCGATGAGATGAGGCGCGATGGTGCCGTCGGTGTACTCTCTGATGGGCACGATTTCCACATTCACGCCGCGGAAGAAATTGGCGTTTTCGGTGATGATCTGCATGGTTTCCTGCGAGATGTCGCCGGCAAATGTGAAGGGATTGGAGGAGTTGAAGCCCATCAGCTCCATTTCCAGACGGACTCCCATGATGATTCTTGCCACGTCGGGAGCAAGCCCTTCTGTCTCATAACGTTCCGCCATTTCGTCGAAACAGTTCTGTGCCGTCGCATAGGTCTGGAGTTCCAGCATGATTTCCATCTTGCGTATAGCCGATTCTTTGTTGGGGGCAAAGGAAACATTCCCCATCTTATCGACGATCAGCGGACAGGAATCCTCCCATTTCTGAGAACCGTCTTCGTTGCGGCCTTCGTTTTTATCTATGATTCTGGTGAGACGGTAGATGATTTCGTTGCGCTGGGGATTTTCCAGCTTGTTGAGTTCCGACGCCTGAAAGATGATCGCGTAGCCCATGCGGTTGGAGGCAATCGTCCTGCCGTAGCGGTCGAGGATCTCGCCGCGAGCCGCCGTCACCTTGACGCTGGATGCGGTGTAGGAGAGAGCGGAATCGGCATAGGTGCGGTAATTGATTATCTGAAAATCCGCTAACTTGAATATGTACGCTCCGAGTACAGCCAGCACAATGACTACCAGCGCAATACAGCGCTTATAGATCAGTTTTGTCTCCAATTAGCCTTCTCCTTTCTGAAATTAGGAATAGCCGGATTATCGCAAATCTGTTTTACAGTTGGCAAGCAGCCCGTCCACATCGCTGTCGGACAGATTCAGAATAACGTGATTGGCGTCGTAGTATTCGCCGTTGGTCAGGTATCCGGCAAGTGCGCTGTAATCGACGACATTCAGACCTCCGCTTTTTCTGCCGTCGCTGTGACCGAGCATGACGTACCAGTCGCTTACCTCGAATTGATTGCGCATGGAAAAGGGAATTTTCGGCGTGACCGGCATGACGGATGCAACGTCCGCTCTGAGGGCGAATGCGCCGAATGTGCTGCCGTCGTTTTTTTCATAGAAATGGGGAACGCCGTAATACACGTCCATCTGCTGCTTTTCATTGATCCATTCGCCGAATTGATCAATGTCGGAGCCGAATATTTCTATTTCCTTTTCGCCCAGGTCAAAGGGATGAATCACGCCGAAAATAATGATGGATTTTGATTCACCCGACCTGATTTTATCTGCATATAACTGTAACGTATAGCATGACGCGTCAATATCCCGCTGGATGATCTGTTCGACGCGGTCAAGCGTCACGGTTTCTCCCTCGTATTCAAAGGAATCCGCCTTCTGCAATCGGCATATTTGCTCCACCATCATATAGCAAAGCTCGATGTCGTGGCGGGTATTGGGGTAATTCAGATGAATTTCGGTTGTTGTTCCGTCGAATCTGATCTGAAATCCCCGGCCTATGTTTTCCGGGTCAAAGAGAATGGTGTAATCCTCCTCCTGACCTTCTTCCAGACGACCGTACGCGTCGGAAATGCCGTACAGAAGCTCCTCGGGAAGAACGTCTTTCAGTGTGAGCTTTTTGCCGTTTTCTCCGGACGGTCTGATATAAATCGTTGCTGACATATTTTATTCATTCCCCTTTTCCACAAATAAACACAAAAGACTCAATCGTCGTAAAGGCGTGTGGTGATCGCCCTGTTGAAGTAAAAGAATGCCGGCATGGTCACAGTGGAATACGCCGCTCTCGGAAGCAGGATATTGGGTATAAAATACAGCAGGTCGCGGCTGCCGGAGAGAAAGATCCACTGAGCGACCGAAGCCAGTACGACGGCGGAGAAACAGAGAATCAGCGATGTGACGACATTGTTTCTCATTAAAAACATTACCAGCAGTCCGCAGCCGTAGCAGATGATCAGATTCACAAGACCGTAAAAGCCGAACGGTGCGGTGCTGCCCGCGTCAATAAGCAATCCCGCCGCCATGCCGAAAAACATTCCCGTAATATCGCCCTCAAAAAGCGCAATACTGACAGCGCAGACCGTGAGCAGCATGGGACTTTCCCCAAAGAACGCCGGGAGGAGCGAGGGTGTGAATTGTATGATGTACACAATAAACAGCTCCACGCCATAGACTATATACTTTTGCGCTGTTCCGCTGAGTCGCAGCATCCATCACACCTCCGTTTATTTCGTGTAAAACAAGAAGGGAATGACATTCGCTTCTTGCCCTGATCAGTCTTTTTTGCCCGACGCGGTTTCGTCGGTTGTCTGATAGCCTTCAATGGAGTCGTTGCGCACGCTGCGCTGTCCCTCGAATTCCGTGATGATAAACACGTCCGTGCAGCCCTTTATGTCGGCAGTCGGTTCCACAACGGCGAAAAGCGAAATGTTTTCCGATTCGGCGCGTATTTCCTTTACGTTGCCGATAATGAGGTTGGCGGGAAATACCGAACCGAAGCCGGATGTGACGATGATGTCATTCACGGTCACATCGCAGTCGCGTGAGAGATAATTAAGCCTTGTGCAGCCTTCTTTAGCGGTGGAAATCTCGCCGAAAAGGGTTCCGCCGTCGCGGGTGTCCTTATCGACGGCGCCGATTTCCAGTCCCGGGCTGAGAATGGTAGTGACCTTTGAAGAAGTCACGCCGAGTCCGGAAATGTATCCCACAAGACCGTCCGCGGTAATCACCGGATCGTAAAGCTCCACGCCGTCGGCAGAACCCTTGTCCAGCGTAAAACCGGCGTAATAATCGTTTGCGTCGCGTGAAATGACAGTGGAGGCGAGAAACTGATACATGTCGTTTTCTTCTTTAAGACCCAGCAGCTTGCGATACTGTTCGTTCTGTGATTTAAGGTCATTGTAATCCACCGTTTTGCGGTTCATTTCGCGGACTTTTTTCTTCAGCAGTTCATTTTCCGCCCGAATCTGCTCAATGTCGTCAAAATTTCCCGAAAAAGAGCTGAAGCCCGCCGAGATCATCGCGCTGACTCTCTGAACAGGCTCGGTGATTATTCCGGCTATTGAAGAAACAAAATCGCTTCGTCCGCCAGTGCCTATGGAATAAAGCATAATACATGTCATCACAAGCACGGCTGTGAGGAATATCCGCAGGTTTGAATCCCTGAAATTGAATCTGTTGCGCAATGAGCCTTGCCTCCTTTTGTATTTTTTCATTTAGCCGATTGTAAAAGTGCGAAAATACCGAAAATTGGTGGGGTCATGCATTGTTCAAAACGAAGTTTTTCTCCGTTCGGGGCAAGAAAATCGTTGTATTGGACTATTTCTGTATTCGCCTGAACCTTTTACGTGTCGACACTGGTCTTGCTCGTTCGCACCGCTTAACAAGTTAAGCTAGGCTCCCTCGTGAAGGCTCTGCCCTCACCCTCCCGCCAGGGCTCTGCCCTGGACCTGCCAGAGAGCCTTGCCCCCTGGACCCCAATGTCATCAACTTAAGAAGAAACCTGCGCCGTGGGCGCTCCTACCGGCACTTCGTGCCACCTTCCTCAAAGAGGAAG
>ONID01000056.1 GCA_900317765.1 uncultured Eubacteriales bacterium
ATTCAAATCGCCGAAAAGCTGAACATGCCGATGTTCCTGCATGAAAGAAATGCTGCTCAGAGCTTTGCGGCGATATTTAAAAGACATCCGGAGGTCTGTAAGCGTTCGGTGGTACACTGCTTCACGGGCGACAGGGCGACCATGGCAACCTATCTGGAAATGGGCTTCTGCATTGGCATTACCGGCTGGATCTGCGACGACCGCAGAGCGGATGATCTGCGCAAAGCCGTGGCGATTCTTCCACCCGACCGCGTGCTCATCGAAACCGACGCGCCCTACCTCACACCGAGAAACGTGCCGGGACTTCCGCGCACCAACCTTCCGCAGAATGTGAAGTACGTTGCGCGGGAGCTTGCCAAATACATGGGGATCGACGAGCAGGAATTGATTGCCCGTACCAGGGAAAACACAGAGAGAGTTTTTGGAATCCCCGAAAGCAGCCATTAATCGCCCATAAGCGAGTGATTTTCTCCCAATGAGCACATATATTCCAAGGCGCGTATGCGCCTTCATTAACACCAAACTCCACACTCCAAACTCCAAACTTTTCCGAAAGGAAACCCAAAATGTCAAAGGTAAAACTGTTAGATAAACACACCGCCGAGCTGATTGCCGCCGGAGAAGTGGTGGAACGCCCTTCCTCCGTTGTCAAGGAGCTTGTGGAAAACTGCATAGACGCGGGAGCTTCCGTCATTACGGTTGAGATCAAGCACGGCGGTTCCTCCTACATCCGCGTGACCGACAACGGCGAGGGAATTTCGCCTGAGGACGTTCCCACCGCCTTTCTCCGGCACGCCACCAGCAAAATCCGCGTGGGAACCGACCTCGACAGCATTGCTACATTGGGCTTCCGCGGGGAGGCGCTTGCCTCCATCTGCGCGGTGTCCAAGATGGAACTCATCACCCGCACCGCCGAGAGCGACGTCGGAGTGCATTACGTCATCGAGGGCAGCGACGAGAAGGAAAACGAGGAAATCGGCTGCGCCGTCGGAACGACCATTCTCGTGCGCGAGATGTTCTACAATACACCTGCGCGAAGAAAATTCCTCAAATCCGACAAGACCGAGGGCAACGCCATCGCCGCGGTGATCGACCGCGTGGCGCTGTCGCACCCGGAAATATCCTTCCGTTTTATCCGCGAAGGCAGGGAAGCGCTGCTCACACCCGGCGACGGAAAGCTGCGCTCCGCCATTCACGCGGTCTACGGCAGAGAATTCACATCGGGATTGATACCCGTCAGATACAGCTTTAACAATGTCAGCGTGGAAGGCTTTGTTTCCAAGCCGGTCAATTCCAGACCCAACCGCGCTATGCAGATCTTTTTCATCAACGGGCGCTATGTCCGCAGCAACACCATGCAGCGTGCGCTGGAAGAAGCCTGCAAGGGCGCGGTGATGATCGGCAAATTCCCCGCCTGTGTGCTGGGCATCAGCCTGGACTGTTCGGCGGTCGACGTGAACGTGCATCCGGCAAAGCTGGAAGTGCGATTTACCGAGGAAAGACCAATCTACGAGGCGGTCTACTTCGCGGTCAAATCATCGCTCGCGGAATTCGACGCGCCGCGTGACGTGGAGCTTCCGCCCGTGCGTAAAGTCAATACCGCTCCGAATATGCACGAATACAGCGGCGTGCAGATTGACCTGAATAACAGCATGCGTTTTCAGAAACCGGATCACCGCACCCCGGCGGTTTCGCAGCATGAAGAACAAGGGAGCCGACCCGTCCGGAACCGGGAAAGCACTTCGGACAGTGCTGCTCTGCTAACGGTCAGCGACCCCGGTATGGCAATTCCACCTCGGAACCCCGGATTTGTCCCGCCGCCGACCTATGAAGAAGCCGTCCGTGCCGCAGAGCTGGAGATACACGGCACGCTTCCGCCTGTGATTTCAAAAATGCCGCGAGAGACTGTTTCAGACGAACCGGAGGTTAACGAACAGGCGCAGACACGGCAGCCCGAGCCGGTGACGGAAGAACTTCCTCAGGAAACGCAGGCAGCCGACAGTTTCATTATGCCGGAATACAAAATAGTAGGGGAGATATTCAACACCTACATTCTGATAGAATCGGGCGGTGAGCTGATTCTGATCGACAAGCACGCGGCGCACGAACGCCTTATCTATGAAAGACTCTTAAAGCAGCGGGAAAATCCCGACAGCCAGATGCTTCTCACGCCGCTGCCCATCACGCTGGACAAGAATCAGTACGACGCGGTGACAGGAAGCCTTGATCTGCTTGCGCAGACAGGTTTTGAGGTGGAGGATTTCGGCATGGGCACCGTGCTGCTCAGAAGCGTGCCCACCATTCTTTCGGGCGACGACGCGGAGGGAGCGTTCCTGGAAATTGCCGGACAGCTCCGCAGCGGACAGACCTCCGTCACCACGGAACGCATTGACTGGATCTATCATACCATTGCCTGCAAGAGCGCCGTCAAGGGCGGCGACAAAAATCTCCCCGGCGAGCTTGCCGAGCTGGTGCTGATGCTGATCAACAACCCCGGCGTTCGCTACTGTCCTCACGGACGTCCGATCTTCGTCTCGCTCAAGCAGCGGGAAATAGAAAAATACTTCGGGAGAATACAGCCATGAAGGAAAGATGGAAGGTCGCCGCGGTGGTCGGCGCAACCGCTTCGGGCAAAACATCCCTTGCGGTGGAGCTGGCGAGGCGTCTGAACGGCGAAGTCATTTCCGCCGACTCCATGCAGATTTACCGGGGGCTTTCCGTTGCCACGGCCAAGCCGACGCCGGAAGAAATGAAGGGCATTCCGCATCATCTGATTGATTTTGTGCCGCTCGATGAGGAATTCTCCGTCGCCCGGTTCTGTGAATTGGGACACAGGGCGATAGAGGATATTTCCGGAAGAAACAGACTTCCCATCGTCTGCGGCGGTACGGGGCTGTATGTGGATTCGCTGCTCAACAACATCATCTTTGCCGACATTCCGTCGGACAACGCCCTGCGCGAGAGGCTCAACGCCGAATTTGACGGGTGCGGCGGCGAGACGCTCTTAAAAAGACTGCGGGAGATTGACCCGGAAACCGCCGAAAAGCTCAGTCCCGCCGACAAAAAGCGCATTGTGAGGGGGTTGGAGGTATACGAACTGAGCGGCACGACGCTTTCGGAATTCAGCCGCCGGTCACGTGCCTTTCCCGACCGTTACCGGAGCTGCGTGATCGGCATCGGTTACCGCGACAGGCAGAAGCTCTACGACAGAATCAACCTGCGCGTGGACTTGATGCTCAAAGAGGGTCTGCTGGACGAAGTGAGAAATTTCTACTCGGAAAATGCCGGAAAAACCGTCATTCAGGCGATAGGCTGCAAGGAACTGCTCCCTTACCTGCGCGGAGAACAGACGCTCACCGAAGCGGTTGAAAAATTAAAGATGGAAACGCGAAGATTTGCAAAACGACAGTTGACATGGTTCAGAAGGAATGATAAAATAATATGGATATACGCCGATGAGTTTGACTCTCCGGATGAACTTTCGGCGTGTGCCGAAAGTGAGATAAGAGCAAATCTTGATTTGTGAAACAGAGCATATTTTATGAAAGGGGACGTGTGGAATGGCAACAAACAGGCGCGGTGCTCAGGGAAAGCCGAAGGGTTCTGCTTCCCGCAGGGCATTACCGCCCAGGGACGAAACGGTTGTGTCTGAAGGAAAAAGCTACAGGCGGTTCAATGTCGGCGACAGGCTGGATTCACGCAACGCACGTAATCCGAGATCGTCGACGGTCACGGCGGCGGATTATGCCGATTATTTAAACAATTTCGGCGGCTCACGTCCGATTTCTACCGGGGAAGCCAGGAGGAAGGGCGCATCACGCGGAGGATCAAAAGGATTCGGGGCAAGATACAGTCGCAGCCGACGCGGGAACAACGGCTTTGATGCGAATGTTCCGGGCAGCCAGATCAAGGATGTCGTGAGGAGACAGCTTCCGCGGCTCAGAGTCAGGCTGACTGCGTCCATCATCTCTGCGATTATCGTGGGGCTGCTGGTCTATCATATCTACATGGGAATATATGTCGAGTACAAAACCGAGGTTGTCACGATTTCTCCCTATCTTGAAACCATAGATGTCGAGGGATTTGCCATACGCGATGAGCAGGTAGTGAGCGGCAGTCTGAGCAGCACCTCTGTCATGACGGTGCAAAACGGCGATAAGGTTTCCACCGGGGAACCCATAGTCAATATCTTTTCCTCCGAGGCGGAGGCGGAAGCCTATGAACGCGCAGCGGAGATTGACAGGGAACTGGAGAGGCTCCGAAGCATGATAACGGCCCCCGAGGACAGTGTGAACGCGGTGAACCTGATCGGCAAGCAGCTTGATAAAAAGATGGTGGGAATCAACAACGCTGCGGAACAGAGGAATATGCCACAAACGGCAAAGCTCAAGAGCGAAATCAGCTACCTCATGAACAAGCGTCAGGTGGCCATGCGACAGGAAAAGGGCTTTAACGAGCGGATAGAGCTGCTTGAAAAGGAAAGGGACGAGCTGCAGACCCAGTATTCCAAGGAACCGCGCACTCTCATCTCTTCGGCTTCGGGATACTTCTCGGACAGCTGCGACGGATATGAATCCCTGCTCAACACATCCATGATCAATGGGTTGACGCTGGATAAGCTCAACGAGATCATGGCGCAGGAAGTTGTTCCGCCGGAAAAGGTGATAGGCAAGTTGGTCAACAGCTTCAACTGGTATCTCGCCTGTCCCGTTCCCTCGATTGATTCGGATTATCTGATCAAAGACGCGGTGTATACGCTTTACCTGCCGTATTCCGACAATGAGAGTATTGAAGCCGTGCTGGATAGGGTCGACAAACAGGAAGGAGCGGACAGATTCCTCGCCTTTTTCAGATGCAGTTCCCAGGCATCCGAACTGAGCGCAGTCCGCAGACAGCCGGTCAAGATAGTAAAGTGCCGATACGACGGCTTTGCGATTCCCAAAAGCGCGCTTCACGCCGGCGTCAGGAACGTCACCATAAAAAATCCGCTTCCGGATACGGATTTCCCGAGAGGGCATATGGTATATGTTGCAAAGACCACATACCCGAGTGTATACACGCTTGTTGCGGGTCAGATCAAAGAGAAGGAAGTCAGCATCATCTACGGCACGGACAAAGCGGTCATCTGTACCCCGAGGTACAGCGGGAATTATCTCTCGCTGGGCGATACGGTGGTCATTCAGGAAAGGGGGTTGTATGATGGAAAACTCGTCAGATAACAAAGCGTTTTCTCCGGAAACGGCGGCAAGATTTCACGACGTCGAGGAGAATCTGAAGGTCATACGCTTCCGCCTGGAGGAAGCGGCGGTCAGGTCGGGACGAAATCCGGACGATGTGATTCTCATGGCAGTCACCAAGACGGTTCCCGTTGAAGTGATCAATCACGCGCTTTCGCTGGGGATAGATTACATGGGAGAAAACCGCGTGCAGGAGCTTAACGCAAAGTACGACAGTCTCACGCGTGACGGAAAGCACATTCACCTCATAGGTCATTTGCAGACCAACAAGGTAAAGCAGGTGGTCGGAAAAGTCGAGATGATTCAGTCGGTGGATTCGGTTCGCGTTGCACAGGCTATCGCTTCCAGAAGCCGCGAGCTTGGCATTGTGACCAACGCGCTGGTTGAGGTGAATATTGGCAAAGAAGAGAACAAATCCGGCGTCCTGCCGGAAGAAGCCTATGAATTGATCTGTCAGATCAGCGAATTTGATGGGCTAAATGTACAAGGATTGATGGCAATTCCGCCCGCAGATTGCGAAATTGCACAAACTATCAAGTATTTTGAGGAAATATACAAACTGTTTATTGACATTGGCACGAAAAACCCACATAATAATAGTTATACTATGAAGCATCTGTCAATGGGTATGTCTGCTGACTACGCCGAGGCTGTCATGCACGGTTCCACTATGGTAAGGGTTGGCACCGCCCTTTTCGGCAGAAGAAATTACAGTAAATAATAACATTTGGAGGAATTTTAAAATGGCATGGATTACCAGAAAAAAGAAGGACCTTATTACAGACGATGATCTCGATAACGAGGAGTACGAGGATTACGAGGACGAAGACGACGAGGACGAGTACGAAGAGGAAGAAGAAGAAGTTACCGCTCCTGCTGAACCTGCACCTGCACCTCACAACGCAACGGCAAGAAGACAGACCTATGCGGCTGCTTCGAAGAACGAGCCTGCGAACACCCGCAAGCTCTACACCAGCGGAGAACCCAAGTCCGTCATAGACATCCGCACTCCTGAAACCCGTGAGGAAGCATATGAAATAGCTGACTGTCTGCTCAAGGGCCATTCGGTCACCATCAATTTAGAGGTCATCAACCGCGAGCTTGCTTCCAGAATCCTTGATTTCCTCGGCGGCGTTACATATGCCTGCGGCGGCGAACTCATCAAGGTCACCAAGACCACATGGATGGTAACACCGGGCGATGTCGGTGTCAACAGACAGGGCTTCCTCTCTGACACCGAAAACAACGACGCGTATTTCGGCTGATTTTAAGTGAGCGGACATTATCTCGGCGATTCCGGGGGAACAGCCGAAAGCAGGTACTTCATTGCCTCGCTGGAGGATGCCGCGGAGCTTTCTGTGCGTCGCAACCGACCTGTATTTACCGATTTTCTCACGGAATCCGAACAGACTGCCGCCGAGTCGGTGATGAAGCGTCTGCACGCCAATTACATGTTCCACGGTGGTTTCGGAGTTGCCGAACGCCGCATGCTCGGCGTTTTTCCCCCATATGAAGAGCCTGACGCGGAGCTTTTTCCCATAGACGGCGTGACGGCTTCCTTCCGTGCCGTGGACAGCGTGGAGCACCGCAGTGTGCTGGGAACGCTCATGGCGCAGGGGATAGAGCGCTCCAGTGTGGGTGACATTCTCATTGAGAGCGGACGCTGCGTGTTTTTCTGCCGCACCACCGTCACACGGGCACTGCTGGAAAATATCGGCAAGATAGGCGGCGTAGGAGTCAGGCTTTCGCAGGGATTTACCGAACCGCTTCCGGCGGCTCACAGCTTTAAGGATATTTCCGTCACGATTGCCTCCGCAAGGCTGGACTGCATTATCGCAGCTCTCGCAGGCATTGGACGGGGCAGGGCGGAAGAGCTTATCACTGCCGGTGAGGTAATGATAAACTCGGTGATATGTAAAAAAGTCTCGCAAAGCGTAAACGAGGGTGACAAGCTCACCCTGCGCGGGACAGGTAAATTTATTATTGACGATTTAGGGACTGTTACTCGTAAGGGAAGACTGATACTGTCTGCCCGAAAATATGTCTAAGAGGAGGACGGCACTTTGCTTACCCTTAACGAAATAAGAAACGTCAACTTCAGAAAATCCAATTTCGGCGGCTATCGCGCCGAGGACGTGGAAGCCTTCATCGACGAAGTGCAGCTTTCATACGACTCTCTGCTCAAGGAGAATGCCGAGCTGCTCAAGCGTCTGGAAAGCCTTACCACCAAGTTAGAGGAGTACCAGCGCGAGGAGGATTCCATCCGCAACGCCCTGATGAACGCCCAGAAGGTGGGCGACGCATCACTCCGCGACGCAAAGCACAAGGCGGAGATCATTCTGAAGGATGCTACCATCAAGGCGGAAAAGATCGTTTCCAACGCCCAGATAGAGATTCACCGCGAACGCGACGTCATAGAGAAGATGCAGCGTGACATTGCGGACTTCAAGGCGAGACTGCTCAAAGCCTACAAGGAGCATCTCACCCTGATCAACAGCATTCCGAACGAGGACATCATGCGCCCCGATACCCGCGACGCTGTTTCCTCGGTGCCTATGCTCGACCGCGATACAACGGCCTATCAGGCTTCCAGAAGGGACTATCCGCAGGATGACTATGCCTATGCCGACCGTCGTGGGGACGACCGGTTCGACCGCCGTAACGATCCGGCGCAGCAGGAGGACGAAGGACGCTTCGGAAGAGATCAGCGCGACGATATGAGTCTGCTTCGCACCGACAATTCGGACGAAAACGCTTTCGGAAACGACAGGCAGGAGCCCGTGATGCCGCGTGAGAGAATGAACCAGTCAAGAGGCGGCTTTACGGTCAATATCGACGACAGCATGCCTCCCATGCAGACCACCACATTACCGCCGCCCATGCGCGAGCAGAAGAAGTTCTCGGCGTTTGACAACAATTCCGGAAATATGTCCCGCGACCGCTCCTTCAGCGACGACAGAACCGATATGGGCGGCTTTGACAGAGGCCCCATCGGAGGGGACGACATGGACGGATTCGGCGGCGGAAAGTACGCGGATCCCGATTCCCTGATGAACGGCGGCGACGATTTCAGCAATCAGTCGTTTGATCAGGGACGCGGCGGAATGCAGGACGACGACAGAACCTTCCGCAGACGTTTCAACTGATAACTCATTCAGTAGGATACGATTGAAATAGATTTTGCTATTATTTTTGAAAGAAGGAAAGAACACCCATGAGCCAGGATTACAACAGTACGCTCAACCTCCCCGAAACCGAATTTCCGATGAGGGGTAATCTTCCCAAGCGTGAGCCGGATATGCTTGCCGAGTGGGAGAAAAAGGACATCTATCACAATATGCTCAGGAAGAACGTCGGCAAGCCGAAGTTTGTGCTTCACGACGGTCCTCCCTATGCAAACGGCGACATTCACCTCGGCACCGCTCTCAACAAGGTGCTCAAGGACATCATCGTCAGATACAAGAACATGGCTGGCTTCAATGCTCCGTTTGTTCCCGGCTGGGACACTCACGGACTTCCCACTGAGCTGAAGGCGCGCAAAGCTGCGGGCTTCGAGAAGGCATCCAAGATGAGCGACCTCGAGCTGAGAGCCATGTGCCGCGAGTTTGTCAACGGCTACATTGATGACCAGCGCAACCAGTTCAAGCGCCTCGGCAACGTGGGCGAATGGGCTGACCCGTACATCACACTGCTTCCGAAATTTGAGGAAAAGCAGATTGAGATCTTCGCGGAGATGGCTTGCAACGGTCAGATCTACAAGGGCCTCAAGCCGGTTTACTGGTGTCCTGACTGCCAGACCGCTTTGGCGGAGGCGGAGATCGAATACTCCGAGGACCCCTGCGTGTCCGTATTCGTCAAATTCAAGGTGGCCGACGATCTCGGCAAGCTTGCCGCCCTCGGCATCGACAAGGACAACACCTATTTCGTCATCTGGACGACCACTACATGGACACTCCCCGGCAACCTGGCGATCTGCCTTGGCCCGAGATACATGTACAAGTTCATCAAAGCGGGCAATGAAGTCTACATCATGGCTGACGGTCTTTATGAAGAAGCTCTCAGGCTCGCAGGCATCACCGAATACGAGATAGTCGGCGAAATGCTCGGCAGCGAGATGGAGTACATGAAGGCGCAGCATCCCTTCCTTGACAGAACATCCCTCATCATCGTCGGCGATCACGTCACGCTGGAATCCGGTACAGGCTGTGTTCACACCGCTCCCGGTTTTGGTCTTGACGACTTCAACGTCTGCAACAACTACCCCGAGATCGGCATTGTCGTTTCGGTGGACGCAAACGGCAAGATGACAGAGGAAGCCGGACAGTTTGCCGGTCTTACCACCGACGAAGCCAACAAGAAGATTGCCATCCACATGGACAAAACCGGCAGTCTCTTTGCCTCCCAGAAGATCAAGCATAAGTATCCCCACTGCTGGCGCTGCAAGAACCCCGTGCTCTTCCGCGCGACCGAACAGTGGTTCTGCTCGGTGGAAAGCTTCAAGGATAAGGCGATCGAAGCCATCAACGACGTCGATTGGGTCACCGCATGGGGCAAGGAAAGAATTACCCAGATGGTGCGCGACAGAAGCGACTGGTGCATCAGCCGTCAGAGACGCTGGGGCGTGCCGATTCCGATCTTCTACTGCAAATCCTGCGGCAAGCCGCACATCAACAAGGATACTATTTTAGCTGTCGCCAAGCTGTTCGGAGAATTCGGCTCCGACGTGTGGTACGCACGCGAGGCGAAAGACCTCATTCCCGAGGGAACCGTCTGCGAATTCTGCGGCGGTAAGGAATTCGACAAGGAAAAAGACATCATGGACGTGTGGTTCGACAGCGGCGTTACCCATGCCGCGGTCTGCGACGTCCGCCCCGAACTCAAATGGCCGGCAGACCTCTATCTCGAGGGCGCCGATCAGTACAGAGGCTGGTTCCAGTCCTCGCTGCTGACTTCTGTTGCCTGGAGAGGCGTCGCCCCCTACAAGGCTATCCTCACCCACGGCTGGGTGGTTGACGGCAAGGGCGAGAAGATGTCCAAGTCGCTTGGCAACGGCATTCTTCCCCGTGAGGTTGTCGACAAATACGGCGCTGACATTCTGCGTCTGTGGGTTGCCTCCTCCGACTATCAGGTGGACATCAGAATTTCCCCTGACATTCTCAAGCAGCTCAGCGAGTCCTACAGAAAGATCCGCAACACGGCAAGATTCATGCTCAGCAACCTCTACGACTTCAACCCCGACTGTGACATGACCCAGATGTGGGAACTCCGCCCCATCGACCGCTGGGCAGTCATGAAGCTCAACGAACTGGAACGTGCCTGTCGTGAAGCGTATGACAAGTACGAATTCCACCAGGTCTATCACGCGATTATCAAGTTCTGCGTGGTGGATATGTCCAACTTCTACCTTGACGTGATCAAGGACAGACTCTACTGCGATTTCAAATACGGCATAAGCCGCCGTGCTGCCCAGACTGTCATGTATATGATTCTCGACGCCATGACCCGTCTGCTCACCCCGATTCTGGCTTACACTTCGGAAGAAATCTGGCAGTTCATGCCCCACACACGCACCGATGTGAAGGAATCGGTTCTCTACAACGACATGCCCTGTGAGGTCACAGGCGTGGACTGCGGTGTAGACTTCGAAATGACATGGGACAGAATTCACGCCATCCGCGACGACGTGCAGCGTGCGCTGGAAGTCGCCCGCAAGGATAAGCTCATCGGCAAGTCGCTTGAAGCGGTGGTTACGCTGCACTGCGACGGCGGTCTGAAGGACTTCATTGAGTCCGTCAAGGACAGCCTCGAGGATGTGTTTATCGTCTCCGGCGTCAAGATCAGCACACATCCCTGCAACGACAATCCCTGTGACGTCGAGGGTCTCGGTGTTTCAGTCGAGGTTGCGGAAGGTGCCAAGTGCGAACGCTGCTGGAAGCACTCCGACGATGTCGGCGCCATCAGCGAACATCCCACACTCTGCCGCCGCTGCGCAGAGGTAGTCAAATCTCTCGGATAAGGATTTGATAACTGATGATCACAACAATTATCGCGTTGGCAGCCGTCGCATTGCTGGTGGCTGCCGACCAGATCACCAAGCTGCTTATATCCTCCCATTATGAGGTAGGCGAGTCAACGCATGTGATTAGCGGACTGCTTGACTTCACCTACGTACAGAACAGGGGAGCCGCCTTCGGTATGCTCTCCAATCAGCGCTGGATATTTCTTGTGCTGACTACCGCGATCATCATAGGAATCTGCTGGCTGTGGTTCAGGAATTACATTGAACACATCACAGGCAAGACCTCCGCGGTGCTGATTGTCGCCGGCGGAATAGGCAACATGATCGACCGTATTGCGATGGGTTATGTGGTGGATTTCATCGACGTGAGTCCTCTGTTTGACTTTGCGGTGTTCAATTTTGCCGACTGCTGCGTCACCGTCGGAGCGGTGCTCATGGCGGTCTATGTGCTTTTCTTCCTGGACGAAAAGAAATTCGGCTTGCTGCAGACTTCCGCGGAGAGCGTAGAGAACGGCGCGGGTGAAGCGGAATGCGAATCAGAGCCTTCCGACGGACAGAGTGAGAACTGACGGTATGGCGGAACAGATCATTATAAAGAAAATAGCGGAAAAAGACGGCGGGCGTTTGGATAAAACACTCGCCGTATTGATACCCGAGGCGTCCCGTTCCTATCTGCAAAAGCTGATCGAACAGGGACTTGTCACGGTCAACGGCAGACCTGCCGACAAAAAGACAAAGGTTTCGGCGGGAGATGAAATTGCGGTGAATCTTCCGGAGAATGTCAAGCCGGAGATCGAGCCGGAAAACATACCGCTGGAAATCCCCTATGAAGACGACGATCTTTTAGTGGTCAACAAGCCGAAGGGTATGGTGGTGCATCCGGCGGCGGGACATTACAGCGGCACACTGGTGAACGCCCTGATGTTTCACTGCGGCGATTCTCTTTCCGGCATCAACGGTGTGGAACGCCCCGGCATCGTCCACCGCATCGACATGATGACCAGCGGCTTGCTCATCGTGGCCAAGAATGATTTTGCCCACAAATCCCTTGCCGAACAGATCAAGGAGCACAGTTTTACCAGAAGGTATGAGGCAGTTGTAGTCGGCAATCTCAGGGAAGACAGCGGCACGGTGAACGCGCCGATCGGCAGGCATCCCACCGACCGCAAGAAAATGGCAGTCACGGACAAAAACAGCCGCGAAGCGATCACTCATTACGATGTTTTAGGCAGATACAGCGGTTCACTGGGAACCTTTACCCATGTGCGGCTGACGCTCGAAACCGGCAGGACGCATCAGATCAGGGTACATATGGCTTATATAGGACATCCTGTTGCCTGTGATCCGGTATACGGAGGAAGCAAGCAGCAGTTTTCCTGCTGTGAGGGACAATGTCTTCACGCCCGGGAGATCGGATTTGTTCACCCGAGAGACGGCAGAAGCCTGTATCTGACAAGCGAATTGCCGGAATATTTCAATGCTGTTTTGCATAAATTAGCGCTCAGTGTTCAATAAAATTTGCCGCCGTTGTAGATTTTCTCCCTCGGCGGCTTT
>ONID01000140.1 GCA_900317765.1 uncultured Eubacteriales bacterium
GGAAATCCTGCATACTTTCATCAGTAAAATCGTTATTCACGAGAGAGAAAAGAAGTGGGGCAGAAATTCACCGCAGCAGATTGACATCTATTTCAGGTACATTGACTTTCCAACTTGCCTTGACAGACCGGAAAAATTAAAAGAGATCACCGCGAAAACCGACGAGTAAAGAAAAAAGGACAGATGGGCAATCGCCTGAAATGCCCATCTGTCCGCAAATCCCGCCGAAATGCAAAGGTATCCTTATGAAAACCTTACTTTGTAGGCGTTTACAGGCTCCCTTAACGATGGAAAGGTTGAACGAAAAAGATGCAACCGGATTATGATGAAATAATGAGTACTTATGGCATCAGCATCGCTTGAACGTTTGCTTCGAAAGTCTGTGCTTGTGGACATTTTTCTTTTACTGTTGACCAGTTATTACACACCTTCTCTATCAAAGCACCATACGGTTTTTTTGATTTTTTTCTGCCCGGTATACGAATTCCATGGTAGTCTTTCTTTCGTGTTATTATATCCCACGGAGAATCTAATTTTTCAATATCTGAAAATTCATCTTCAAAAGCCGCCACTACCCACGCATCCAATGAGTCGCAAGGAACAGTTATAACGGCTCTTACATCTTCTTGATCGTTCTTAACGCAATGTGCTATTATATTCGTCAAAAAACTAACACGATCTGAAACATTGCCACTGCATACTTTATTAGGGGGCAGGGACTGAGGGCACTGTCCCGTCTTAGATATTGAGCAATTTAAGGGATCTTCTCTACCTTGTCCAATACAATCAACAGGAATTGACCAACAGAAAACTTCCTTTTCGCACCTATCTACGTCTGCATCTATCTGAATTATTACTCCGGCGATAAAATATAGATAAAAAGATTAGTCCTCAAAATCGTCATACTCTTTAAGCTTAGGATGCTTAAAATAGGATTTAACATGGTCGGAATCATCAGATAGTTGCTCCATGAAATCATCGGCACGGGATTGAAGTTCGTCTTTGTCCTTTACCATCTGTCTTGTCCCAATAGACTGTTTTAAATCATGGTTTAAATACTCATCTGGGTTGTATTCCGGAGAATAGGGCGGAAGAAAGAACAGTTGAATTTGATCCTTATGTTGCTCCACCCATTCGGAAGTTGCGTTGCTATGATGTGCACGAAGGTTATCAAGAATCAAATAGATTTTGCGACCGACGTCTTTGATCAGACGCTCCAAAAACTCAATCAACCTTTCCGAATTGAAAGATTGATCGCTCAACATAAAGTGTATTTTTCCTTGATTGCTGATAGCACTGATCATATTGATATGCAGTTTCTTTGATTGCACTTTTAAAACGGGGGTCTGTCCTTTTGGAGCATACCCTCTTGCATAATTGCTCTCGTTTTGTACCGCTGTTTCATCACCCCAAAATATCTCTGCACCTTCTTTTCTGGCGGCTTCGTGAATGCTTGGGTACTCTTTTTTCAGCCATTCCTGAACCTGTTCTGGCTTCTGATTCATTGCCTGCTTCATGGGTCTCTGTACTGTAAATCCCCATCGCTTGAGATAGTCTCCCACCGTGCGTATAGGCATAGTTACCCCATAGCGTTGTTTAATCAGTTGTTGTACCGCATCACGAGTCCACAAACAGCATTCCAGTTTTAGCTGATCTGGGTTCTTCTCTGTAATACACTTTATGATGTCTTTTTCTTGTTCTGGAGTAAGTGTTCTTTTCTCTCCCGATTTCCGTCCCCGTTTCTGAGGCTTCAATGCACTGATTCCACTGTCTTTATACTTGCGTATCATAATATAGATCGTATTCGTGGCAAAACCTGTAATTTCTGCTATCTCCTCTATCGGTTTATCTTTTTTCCACATCTTTATTACGGTTTTTCTCGCTTCGTATAATACCTCGGGTGTACATGTTTTATAGTCTGTTTTTTCTTTATTATGTTCCGCTTTCCTCGTCTGTTTTTCATCGCCAAGCGGGACTGACAGCGGGCTTCAGGAGGATAATTCCCCACCCCAAGAGTCTTACTCTGCTTATCGAACAGCCAATGCGATCAGAATTGCGCTCGACGAAAGCGTCAATGAACTCTGTCGCGGAGGCTTTTTCTTTTCTCTGCTGGTACTCAATGTATTCCAGATACTCGGTAAAGGCAGGATATTTCTTGACGATACTGGCGATCAGGTCATCCTGCTTCTTGGTAGCAGGGGAGTGGTCAATGCCTGTCGGGAGCTTCTCAACTTCCTCACGAGTGCCCATGTACTTCACCAAGTTGCCCGCTCTGGAGGCGTTCCTAATGTACCGGCTGGTAAAAATGATCTTCGCCATGCAAGAAAGTAGACAAGAATGGGCTGTGTCAGTCCTGCAATACGGAGTAATACGATAAACACAAGTCCGAATACTGCGCCGATGAAAGTGCCAATGGATCTTTGCCACGCATTATTTTTTGTAGAATCCGCATAAGGTTGCAAACACCACAGAGCAGCAAGTGCGCCGTAAAAAGGTAATCCGTTTCCGACAGGCATTAGCGTGCGGATATAGTAAATGACCATACATAATCCGACTGCCACCGACGATTTTATGATTCTTGCTCCGATGGGAGGGAATTTTTTTTCGGGAGTATCATGGGCTTCACCTTAAATCATCTATTCATTTTTCAATAGCAGCAGCCGTTCTTCTCCCATGTCGTAATACAGTTTCATTCCGGCTCCGGATGCATCATATGTGAAGATAATTCCGTTCAATTCGTCCGGCAGCCTGGTGAGGCTGTCGGTTATGTCAGGCAGACTTGAGAGCAGTTCCGGATTCCACGCAATTGTACTTTTTCCTTCAAAGACCGCCGTATAGAGTATGCCGGCTTCCACTAAGTCCTGGAAAATATGGCTGCCGTAGCTCAGTTCCGGAATGTAGCCGATGCTCGACTCGGACACCTCCGCAATCAGGGAAAATTCGCTGATGTCCGCAAATCCCGACGGAACGCCCAATTCAGGTGATGAAGTGCAGATTCTGCCGGGCGTGAGCAGTATCATGCGCTTTCCCTTTTCCCTGAAATGCCAGTTGATGTCTGAAAGTGCCTTCTTGACATCGTATTTTTTCTTGTACGGCAGCTTGTAATATCCAACAGGGTCGATATATACGATGCAGTCAATATCAAATTTCCTTGAAAAGCCCATGGAAACGCCTTTTGTTTCGAGCAGTATTCTGTCGGAAGAAATCCGGTCGGGAAATACCACCTTGTCGCCCTCTTCGGTGAGCTGCAAGGGACGGCATTGCAGCAGATCAATCACATACGACCCATCGGGAGCAAAGTTAACGGTGTATTCGGTGTCTACCGGGTATTGGTAATGCTGCTGTATCAGTCCGAGCATTTCCCGCATATCCTTCATAAGCGCCTGATTATCTGTCAGACCGTCGCAGGTGACGAAGAGGATTTCCCTGTCCATGCCGATTTCCCTGAGCCGGTTTTCGGTCTCGTAGTTGTGTGTCAGCAGCAGTCGATTGATGTAAGCGGGCAGCTTTTCGGATAATTTCATCGGGTCGAAGCCTTCCACCTCTCCGCTTTCCAGACTGACGGCATCCACAATTCGCTGGGAATACTGCTGCCGGTCGGAGATTGAAGTATGGATCAGCCGCTTGGGGTCATCGAGAGAGACGATTCTCGGATAGGAGCCGGTCCGGCGGTCAACGGCGGCGGTGCCCAGTCCCATGACCAGACGCAGCATGCCCGCTTCGGGACGAACAGCGTCCATTCTGTACGGGCTGGCGGAATATCCCACGCCTGCCGCGCAGGGCATGAAGAAACCCTCGTATCGGGAACCCGATACTCTCTGCACCAGAATTGCCATCTGTTCATCGCGTTTGTCGAGTCCCCGGCGCTTTCTGTAATCCAGGGCGGAAAGGCTCATAGTGCTGGCGTACACAATCCGCACCGCGTTTTCAAACTGCGCAAGACGTTCTTCCGGAGAGCCTGCACTGCCGCAGAACACCGATTCGTATTTTCCGGCAAAGGCATTTCCGAAGCCGTCCTCCAGTATGGAACTGGAACGGACGATCACCGGATCGCTGCCGTAGTAATCGAGTATTCTCAGAAATTCGGCTTCTATCGCGGCAGGAAATTTTCCTTCCATGATCTTTTCCCGGAATTCATTCGCCAGCGCAAAAAATCCTTCCTCCGTTCTCTGCCTGATGCGCAGATCCCAGAAGCCGTTGTCCACGATATAGGCGTAAAACACATCCGAGCCGATATAGTAGGAATCGTGCGGCTCAAATCGTTCAAAAATATCGGGGCGGTGATTCTCAATCAGCTTCCTTGAAAGCAGCATCCCGCACGCCTTGCCGCCGATCATTCCCGTTCCCACCATGCGCGAATGCACTTCAAAGTAATCCTCCGGCAGGAAATTCTGCTTGATGAGGCTGCGCATACGTTCGTCTCGGGTGAGCATGATGTCACACATTCTGGCACATTCCTTCGACACGTCCACGCCGTTTTCATACAGCATCTTTGTCCGTGCGAAAAAGCGTTCCCAGCTGTCGAGATTCTGATCGAGCGCCTTGCCGGCGTCTTTATTCATCAGCCCGTAAAAGCGGCTGATCTCGGTTCCCTCCGAAAGAAGGGTGAAGCTGCCGTCCTCTCTTCGCAGACGGTAGGGCTGGAACATGGTCTGTGAATAGCGGTTCCACACCTTCATGGGACGCATATAGATGTCCTGTCCGTCGCTGTATACGTCGAGGAACAGCTGCGTCGTGTCGCGGATGGTCGCAATGGCGTCGAAGGAATGTCTGCCGCGGATAATCGGGAAATAGGCGACCGTATCGAGAATGAAAAGGAAGGGACAGGTCAGGTGAAAGAAATTGCCCATCATCAGATCGGTTGCCCACGCTTCCTCCAGTTCCGACAGACAGTCGAACACATAGAACGCATCATAGCCTTCCCGTTCGATCAGGTTGTGTATGTTGACAGTAAAATTTTCAAAGCGGTGCGAAAGCTCGACATGTTCAATTTTCAGTCCTTTACGAGGCGACAGTATCGGCTCGTGTCCGGCAAAGCGGATGTAGATCAGATTTCTCCCGTCCGAAATCGCCTGATCCGCGAAGCGTTCCGCCACATAGCGGAATTCATCAAGGGAAGGCACCTGCCATACCACATTGTCCCCGAGGCGGATGTATTGCAAAGCCTCGTCCATCATAGAAATTCCCGAGCGTGTTTTTTCAAAAGCTGCCATTGCGCATCCTCCGTTCTTTATTTTTCATACATTGATGAAAAAAAGGCGCTCCCGTCACACACGAGAACGCCTTTGCTCTTTCTTATATTCTAACCCCTTTGTCATGAATTGTCAAGCGCATTTGCAAGATATTAATTGATATATTTCAAATTTTATACACAATCCGCGAATTACCGTTGTGTATTCATCCAAATATGAATATAAATAAAATTTATATTGCAAATATATATTGACATACCGCAACGGTTGTGCTATGATAACGGCAAGAAACAAGGGCGTTTTTGCATCAGGTGCGAAAACGCCCTTTTCTTGTATTCAGGAGGTAATGCTTATGGATTCATTGATCAGAAACGCGGAAACGATTAACCGGCTTCTCGCAAGATACGGCGTGAAATTCGGCATATATAAAAACGGAGAATTCAAAGAACAGCTTTTCCCGTTTGACCCGATTCCGAGAGTCATCGGCAGAAAGGAATTCTACTATCTGGAAGCCGGTCTGCGCCAGCGGGTGGACGCGCTGAATTGCTTTCTGCGCGACATTTACGGCAAAAAGCAGATTGTCAGGGACGGCATTGTCCCGGAGGAATTTGTCTTTTCCGCCAAGGGATTTCTTGCGCCGTGTGACGGAGTGTGTCCGCCCAAGGGCATATACAGTCATATTTCGGGTATTGATCTCGTTCAGTCGAAGGACGGAAACTGGTACATCCTGGAAGACAATCTCCGTGTGCCGTCGGGAGCGTCCTATCCGATGATTGCGCGGGAGCTTCAGAGGCGTGGCGCGCCGGAAGTCTTTGCCAAGGCGGGAGTGGTGGACAACCGGAATTATGCCGACCTGCTCAGGGAGGTAATGGAGCATGTCAACACCGGCGGCATCAATGTCATTCTTTCTCCCGGCCGGTACAACGCGGCATTCTTTGAACACTCCTATCTCGCCGAAAAGACCGGCGCTGTGCTGACAACCGGCAAAGAGATTGTCTGCGAAAACGATTGCCTCTATTACATAGACTACAACGGCAAAAAGCAGAGAGTAGGCGCGGTCTACCGCCGTATTTCCGACGAGTATCTCGATCCCATGACCTTTTACGAGGAGTCTGTCATCGGCATTCCCCACATCTTTGAAGCCTACCGGAAGGGCAATGTCGCGCTGATCAACGCGTCCCGAAGATGATTCGCTACTATCTCGGAGAAGAGGCAATATTGATGAACGCGCCGACCTACCTTCCTTTCTACGAGGAGGATATGAAATATGTGCTGGAGCATTTTGACAGTCTGGTGATCAAGGACGTCGCGGAAGCCGGCGGCTACGGCGTTGTGTTCGGCAGTTCGCTCACGTCGGAAAAAAAGGCGGAGTTTATCGCGCTGCTCAAAAGCCAGCCCAGGAGGTTTATCGCGCAGGAGGTCATTGACTTCTATGATCTCGATATTCTCGGCGAAAATGGGGAGAGGGTTTCCCGCAAGGCTGACCTGCGGGCGTTTGTACTGACAGGACGTTCCACGAAGGTATGGGCAAGCGGTCTGACGAGATTCTCACGGAATCCCGATTCATTCATTGTCAATTCATCACAGGGCGGAGGTTTTAAAGACACATGGGTATTATCACGGTAGACAAAAGCGACCATCTTTTCTGGCTTGGCAGATATACCGAAAGGGTACAGACCACGCTCAGATATTTTCTAAAAACAGCGGATTTAATGCTGGACGACGACACGGACGATTACACGGTGCTGTGCAAAAAAATCGGAATTCCCGACGTTTATCATTCCGGCGAGGTTTTCAAAAGGAAATATCCCTTTGACCCGGAGGACACAAATTCCATCATCAGCAGTCTGAACAGGGCTTACGACAACGCGATTGTCATGCGCGACTACATCGGCACGGAAACCATGGCATACATTCAGCTGGCAATGGACGACGTCAGACTCGCCGAACAAAGCAGCGCGCAGATTGCCGATCTGATGCTGGTGATTGACCACATCTACGCCTTCTGGGGCTGTGTCAACGACCGTATTGACGATGAGAAGATACGCAACATCATCAAGCTCGGCAAGGGTATGGAACGGCTGGACCTGTATCTCAGCCTTGGAGTGGCGGAACATGAAATCAAGCGCGAATACAATCGTACAAAGGGATTTCTCAAAAAATCCTGCATGAGATACGATGAGAGTATTCTTTACACAGTGGACAGCCTGCTTTCCGAGCCGCAATTTGACCATGACAATGTGAAAAAGCTGCTGAGAAACCTCATGGCAGAGTGAACGGAGTGGTTACTATCAAGCAATTGCAATTTGAATACAGGCTGACAGCCTCCTACAGTGCCGACATCAGCGGACACAGTTTCACGGTGAAATTTGTGCCGAAGGACACCAGCCGCCAGAAAATCACTTCGCTCAACATAGCGGTGAAGGATTGCGAAAAGGTTTATGTGACAACCGACAACTTCGGCAACCAAAAGCTGTACGGGAAAATATCTCAGCCGCACCGCACATTTGATGTCAGAATTTCAGGCATTGCCAGTACAGGACTCGATATCTTTGAGGAATACACCGATGAGCCGTTCAGCGCGGTTCTCCTGAAAGCACAGACTCCGCTGACCATGCCAGGCGTGAAGCTGAGCCAATATCACCGCTCCCTTCATCTGGAGCAGATCGACGGGGAATATGAAAAAGCACTGTATATCATGCGTTCTCTGCCGAAGGCGTTTGCCTATTGCAGAGGTGCAACGGATATTCATGAGACGGCAGAAAACGCCTTCGCTATCGGGGCAGGCGTCTGTCAGGATTATGCGCACATCATGACGTCGCTGCTTCGGATGGAGGGGATTCCGGCACGGTACGTGGTGGGAATGATTCCGGGAGAAGGCGTTTCTCACGCATGGGTGGAAGCGCTCTGCCGGGGCTATTGGTATGGCTTTGACCCTGCCAACAACCAACTCGTCGATGACGGATACATCAAGGTATCCTGCGGCAGGGATTCGGAGGACTGTTCCGTCATCCGGGGCAGCTTTTACGGCTGCGCCGAGCAGAAGCAGGCCGAATGGATTACGGTCAATGAATTAGATGAGATCAGATCACAACAGAAGGAATGATACACAATGGTTCAGACAATCGCGTCGGTGGGGCTGCCCATCGACGAAACGCTTAAAATACAAAAAAATCGCCTTATACCCAAAAACGGACTGCACGGCGGCGAAAAACGTCTCAGTATTGTCACCGGCACGCATGGCGACGAGCTGGAAGGGCAGTATGTCTGCTATGAACTGCAAAGAAGAATAAAAGAAAACTGCGACTGTCTGACAGGCATTGTGGATATTTATCCGGCGCTCAATCCTCTGGGCGTGGACTCCATCACACGCGGCATTCCCGGCTTTGATCTGGATATGAACCGCCTGTTTCCGGGTTCGGAAAACGGCTCCATGCCGGAATATATCGCTTCACGAATCATCAGCGATCTCAGCGGCAGCGCGGCGGTCATTGATATACACGCCAGCAATATCTTTCTCGAAGAAATACCGCAGGTGCGCATCAACGAGCTTTCACAGAAGGAACTGCTTCCGCTTGCCAAAATGCTGAACGTGGATTACATCTGGATTCACTCCTCCGCTACGGTGCTGGAATCGACGCTTGCCTACTCCCTGAATGTCATCGGCACGCCAACCCTTGTGGTGGAAATGGGAGTGGGCATGAGAATTACAAAGAAATTCGGCGATCAGCTGACGGACGGTATTTTCGTACTGATGAAAGAGCTTGGCATCTGGAACGGAGAGGTCATTGAGTCAAAGACGCCCATTATTTCCGACGACGGTGAGGTGTCGTTTATCAACGCGGGAAAATCAGGGGTATTCGTGCCGAATGTCGGACACTGGAAAAACGTCAAAAAGGGCGATCACATCGGCGATATACTGAATCCCCTGACAGGTGAGATCAGCGAGCAGATCAACGCGGAAAAAGACGGCATTGTCTTCACGCTCAGAGAATACCCGATCGTATCGGAAGGCTCGCTGATTGCGAGAATTTTGTCGTAACGAGGTGCAACATGGAAGAAAAAATACTGTTCGAGCTTGGCTCGGTTTACCGTGAAGCCATGCGCATAAAAGGTTACCAATTCGGCAGCGGAGAACATTCCGCCTGCATTGTCGGAGCGACACGCGGCAACGAGGTACAGCAGGTTTATCTTTGCTCACGACTGATCGGTATATTAGAGCAGCTTGAAAAGCGAGGAAAGATTACCTGCGGGAAATCCATTCTGGTGGTACCGAGCGTCAATTCCCATTCCATGAATATCGGCAAACGCTTCTGGTCAACCGACAATACGGACATCAACAGGATGTTTCCGGGCTACAGTCTGGGTGAAACCACACAGCGCATTGCCGACGGACTCTTTAAAAATGTCAATGATTATCAATTTGGCATACAGTTTGCCAGTTTCTATATGCAGGGGAGCTTCATTCCTCATGTGCGCATGATGAAAACAGGCTTTGAGGACGTCGAGCTTGCCAAGGACTTCGGTTTGCCGTATGTATTCCGTCGCGACGCCAAACCGTATGATACCACCACACTGAATTACAACTGGCAGATATGGGAAACAAAGGCATTCTCGGTCTATACAGACGCCACCGACACCATAAATACCGAGACCGCCGCCGAAGCGATCAATGCCGTTCTGCGCTTTCTCCATAAGCAGGGCATTATCGAATACAACTGTCACGAAGGGTACATTTCACGATTCATTGAGGGCAGCCAGCTTGTCAACGTAAAGACGGTAACGGCAGGATTCTTTGTGCGTCACGCCAAAGTCAGTCAAAGGGTAAAGCAAGGGGATATTCTGGCGGAAATCCTTGATCCGTATAACGGAAGGGTGATTGACCGTATTTTGTCGCCGGTCAACGGCATTGTTTTTTTCCATGCCGTTCAGCCGGTGATCTACGCGCACACCACTCTGTATCGGATTATTCCGTCGGATGATCTGATTTAAGGAAGGAAAAGTTTGTATGAGCAGCTTCAAAGAAACCATGTATGCAGCATTTACGGAGAATAATCTCATCTCATCCGAATACTTTGACAAATACAGCGTGAAACGGGGACTGCGCAATCCGGACGGTACGGGTGTGATGGCAGGGGTTACAAATATATGTAATTTTCACGGTTATGTGATTGACGACGCTGAGAAGAAACCTGCTGAGAGCAAGCTGATATTCAGAGGGTATTATTTCCGTGATATACCTGTCCTTTGTGAACTGACGGGCAGAACAAAGGATATTATCCTTGCAGGAAGGCTGCTTGACTTTACACGATTAAGCATCACCTCCGGAACGGGGAAGGAACTATGATCTCGCTCAATGATTATTTATTCTCCGGAGATACCGTGCTGAAAATTCTTCATCAGTATTCCGCTGATCTGAAAAAATCGGCCATCCATACGCATCATCCGATTGATCTGGCGCACAGTAATTTTCTGATACAGATCATAGAGCTGCTGGAGCATAACGATTTTCTGTCCTCACAATCGCAGCGAATCAAGGAATTTTACAAGTACATGACACATGAATACCCGTTTCTTGCGTTTACCTTCAAGGGAAGAATCAAATCTCTGATTCGTGCGGAGGAAAAATTCAACGGATATGTCTTGGAATATATTTACGAGTATTACAAAACAAACGGAAGGTTCCCAACCGAAGCGGAAATCAAAAGCAATCTGATTTTCCGTGATCTGATTGCCTATCGCATCGTGATTTCATTGCCGCGATGTCATATTGCAGCGGGAGAAAGCGGTCATGAACAGGAATTGATTTATCTATATGAGATTGCCAATACGCTTCCCGAATTTCTCGAAGAAAGAGGGTTTACTGCGGAATTGTCAGGCTTTCCCGATAAAACCGTATCAGAGCAACTTTCTGAAAATAACCGTGCCTATTACAGAGATTATGTTGCGCAACCCAGACCTTCCGGCTACCAGTCTCTTCATATCACATTTTATGATAATCATGCAAGGTGCTTTACAGAGGTCCAGCTCCGGACAAAAGAAATGGACGATCTTGCCGAGATCGGTGAAGCAAATCACTTCGGCTATGAAAAGCAACAGGAGGAAAGCCGTTCCAAACGGGATATTATCCCGAAAGGGCGATGTCTGTATTTTGATGAAGCGTATGAACGCCTGACCATGCTGCAGGGACTTGATCTCTCTACCGTAGATGTGAATATGTTTAAAGCATACAACAATCAGCTGATCAATGACGGCTGCGGATTATTCAGAGGACGTCAGATACTCCCCTTTGAGCATTTGTCAAGATTTCAGAATGATCTT
>ONID01000054.1 GCA_900317765.1 uncultured Eubacteriales bacterium
TGCCGGAAAGAAGGGCAAGAACCAGTTTCAGCAGCTCATGCAGCTTCTTCCCGATGACCACAAGGCAAAATGGTTTGCGGGTGCGGCACTCAATACAGCCGAGCAGTCGATGGCTTCCGTCATGTCCACCGCCTTGTCCCGCTTGAATGCCTTTCTGGATACCGAATTGGAACAGCTTCTGTGCTTCGATACGGAGATCGACGCGGAAACCTTCTGCAATGAAAAGTCAGCCATCTTCCTGATCATGCCGGAGGAATCGCCGCACACCTTCTTCATGGTATCGCTGATTATACAGCAGTTGTATCGTGAAATCCTGTCGGTTGCGGACGAAACAGGCGGTAAATTAAAGAATAGATGTGTCTTCTTATGCGACGAGTTCGGGACGCTGCCAAAAATTGAATCCGCCGAAATGATGTTCTCGGCGGCGCGTTCAAGGCGTTTGCAGATCGTCCCCGTCATTCAGTCCTTCGCACAGTTGGAACGAAATTACGGCAAAGAGAGCGCTGACATTATCATAGATAATACCCAGCTGACTTTGTTCGGCGGCTTCGCTCCCAACTCTTCATCAGCCGATATTCTCTCGAAAGCCCTCGGAAACCGCACCGTCCTGACCGGCTCCGTCAGCCGTGGAAGGAATGATCCGTCGCAGTCATTGCAGATGACAGAGCGTCCGCTGATGACTCCGGATGAGTTAAAAGCCCTTCCGAAAGGCACATTTATCGTGATGAAAACAGGCTTCCACCCGATGCAGGTCAAGCTTCGTCTGTTCTTTGAATGGGGCATCACCTTTGAAGAACCCTACACTGTCGAAGAAAAAGGCAACCGCAAGGTCTATTACGCAGACAAGGAAGAAATCATCGACGGCATCATGGCGAAATACCACGCCGATGATTACCAGACCGAGGAAATCCCTCCCGTGGCAATGCCGGCGGACGTACAGCCGACAGAACAACCGCCAGCAGAATCGACAGAAGCATTTCCCTCCGGTGAATCGGATTCCTCCGAAGAAAAGAAGCCTCTGCCCACCGCCAAGCTGAAGAACAAACCGGCTGATGAGAAAGGCGGTGACGCAAATGGTGAAACATGATATCTATCAGAAAGAATTACCTCATCGTGCGGTGACTGTGTATGTCTATCTTGCGGACAGAACCAACAGACAGGGTGAGTGCTGGCCGGCCATCAGCACGATTGCCCGTGATCTGAAACTGTCCCCATCCACCGTCCGGCGTGCCTTGCAGGATCTGCGCAAGGCTGGCGTCATCGAATCCGAACAGCGGTACCGTGACAACGGCGGCAAGAGCAGTCTGCTCTACAAGCTGAATTCACAGTGACGCGAAAAAGTACCACCGTCACATACAAGGGGAGAACTATACCCTCTTGCAAGTGACAGGTGGTACCTGTCATAGTGACAGGTGAAGAACTTATTCAACGGAAGTAATATTACCGGCAGAAAGAGAAAATATTAGGGTTAACGTACTAGTTGAAAATATAGAGATATGCGCGAGAATCTAAGAAATTTTCAAGAGGTTATGCACGTTGAAAAGTGGATAACAGGATTGAAACAGTTAAAAAAAACGGCGTGTGAGTTGTGTTTTAGGCACTGATTTCGATGACTCTCCTGTTCTTCTTTTCTGCCAGTAGCTTGAACTTGGCTGCTCCTCCCCACGAATGCTGGACGTAGGTGACCACGATGTCAGCCGCTTCGACCATGAATTTGTTTCGGTAATTGATGGCAAATCGCGGAGGGATATTTTCAATCCCATCGGGGAGGATATCATGATCGGGGCAGGGTTTTTCTTTTTCTGCCGGTAGATACGCAAGCACGACGTAGAAGCGAAAAGCCCGTGTTTCCGACAGTTCCGAGAGAACAGCAAGAACCATGCGGTCAAAATTACCGTGAGTGCCGACGTAGAATTCATCGGCTCCTTCGTTGTCAATCAGGTCGAGAATGACCTTCCGCAGTTTCGGTTGAACGCTCCACGGCGCGTCGCTGTGTCCGAAGAAACAGACCTTCCTGTTACGCTATTTGCTCACCTCTGAATATTACTATATACGTAGTAATTACTATGTACATAGTAATAGAGTTATCTTGCTAAGATAGTCGCACGCTCTGTAGGGAGAATGCACTAATCCTACATTAAAAATTTGTTAAAAATTTGTTATCCAAAAAACCGTTTATACTGGACATTTACTGGACAAGCACCGGTATAATGAAATAATAGCATAGGGAAAGGCAAAAAACGAATGATCTTGAAAGGAGAACAGCCTATTAAAATGAAAAAGAAAATCATTATCATCATCGGACTGTGTCTGGCAATCGTGAGCTTCCTGTTTCTGTCGCTGTGTGGCAAAACCTATACCGTGACCGCTGATGTGCCTGTTTCACTGACCGACGTCGAATCAATCAATGTCATATTGGAATCGTCCAAGCGAAATATTGACGTGTCGCCAGGCGATATTCTGCAAGTGGAGCAGAAAGAGCTATATAACGGCAAGCTAAGTTTGAAACTCAGAGCGGTAGGTGCGGGTAAGGTTTATGTAGATGTGTCAAAGAGTGGCAACTATTATTTTTCGGACGTTTTTTATGTGCATCCCACAGGATATATTACATTCAACTCCTATTTTGGCAAATCAAACGGCGATTTTGTGATTCCTCTTGCAGCCGCACTGTTTCTGACAGTTGTTCTTTATGCTTTCATTCAGGAACTAAAAGCAAATATCAGGCATAGCTTCTACCAGTACAAAAACGTCACTTACCTTGCGTTGATCATATTCACGTCATTTCTGATATTCAATCAGATATCAATCGTTTTCAACTACCAAGGACTGATTCAAACGATAAGGACGATTCTTGGGACTGCCGAACTGTTTGCAGGACTTGCGCTTCCGTTGATTCTTGTTGTGTCAGTTTATGTCACGGTAAGCAACATCAGACTCATGCGCAAGGAGGGCAGGAACTGGCGCAATATGCTGGGCTGTATGCTTGGCATTCTGGTCATTGCGGGAACGATACTGCCGATGATTGTAAGCGATATGCTGCAGCAAACAACGATTGTTAATGTTCATAACGAGCAGGGAACTGCCATGTATATTGAGGAAGCGTTTTCCGCCTCGTTTTCTATAGCAATCGCCTATCTGGAATGTGTGCTCGTGGGTACGATAGTGTTTGCGGTGAAGGCTGCGCGCCATATCCCGACGTTTGACAAGGATTATATCCTCATTCTCGGCTGCCAGATCAGAAAGGACGGCACACTCACTAAGCTCCTCCAAAGCCGAGCCGACCGCGCCGTGGAATTTGCTGAAATGCAACGTGAGGCAACCGGCAAGGAAATCACCTTCGTACCTTCCGGCGGGCAAGGCTCCGATGAAGTCATGCCGGAGGCACAGGCGATCAGAAACTACCTTCTCAGCATTGGCATTCCGGATGAACGGATTCTGCCGGAGGATAAATCGGTCAACACGCTTGAAAATCTGAATAATTCCATGGAGATCATCAAGGCGCACTCAGACAATTCCGAACCGAAGGTGGCATTCTCCACCACCAATTATCATGTGTTCCGGGCGGGAATGCTTGCGGCGCGGCAAGGTTTTCATATGGACGGAATAGGCAGTCTCACCAAGCGCTATTTCTGGATCAACGCCTTTGTCCGTGAATTTGTCGCTACTCTGGTTTCCGAGCGGAAGACGCACGTTATTACAATGGCGATGCTCTCCGTCGCAATGATAATCATGGTGATTATGTTTCATAGCTCCAATATTCTTTGATTGATAGAAAAATTTCACGCCGAAAATTGATGCAGAGCTGTAACAAAGCGGGTTTTATAATCAATTATAAATAGAACGGACAAAAGGAGGTGAAAACCTGTGCAGTCAATGGAGGAAGTCTATCAAAAGTATGCCAAAGCCGTTTATCATTACTTGCTGTCACTGTGCCGCTCGCATGATATTGCCGAGGAATTGACGCAGGAAACCTTTTATCAGGCAATCAAATCCATCGATCGGTATGACGAAAGCTATAAAGTATCCACTTGGCTGTATGCGATTGCAAAAAATGTCTATCTTGCTTATCGACGGAAATATCCGGAATATGAGGACGTCACAGAACAGGAAATTCCTGTGGATTCCGCGGAAAATCAAGCGATGGACGCTTCGGGAGAAATGACAATCTTTAAAAAGATTCATGAATTGCCGGAGCCTTACAGAGAAATAATGTATTTGCGGATATATGGGGGATTATCCTTTCAACAGATCGGCGAAGTATATGCGAAAAACGAAACATGGGCAAGAGTGACATTTTACCGCAGCAAAGAAAAATTAAGAAAGGAAATGCATCAAGATGAATGAAACAAAACAAATTTTATGCGGCGTGATTCGCGATTTGCTGCCGTCCTATGTTGAACAACTGACGGGCAGCGAGACAAATGAATTGGTTGAGCAACATCTCGCAGATTGTGAGGAATGCAGAAAGGTAGTGGAGAATATGAAAAACAACGAAAAAATGTCCCCTGTGATTCAGGGGGAGGAAAAAGCCGAGCTTGATTTCCTTAAGAAAAACAAGAAAAGAACACGTCTGATCGTCTGGTGCAGCATTGTGGCCGCTGTGTTGGTGATTTGCGGCGCCATCATTTATGCCGCCACTCGCCCGTCCTCCTATTTCATAGTAGACAATGGTGATGACGGTGTGATTACCGTAACGGCACAGAACGCGGCAAAAGGTTCATCCGGTATCGGATACATCACAATCGCCGAAGGACAGGAGATGGAAGTCAGAACAAATCTGACGGATAACAGCTCAATTACCATTGAAGTGCTGCCAGCCAATGTGGATGCAACAACCAAAGTGTTGATGGAAGAAACGTTTACCGCTATTAATGCTGATTTCTATGAATTACCCGCAGGGGATTACACCATTCGTATTACCGCAAAGAAGGGTGCGAACGGCGATATGACGATCAAAGCGTCAGGGGAATCTGACGCCGGCGGCAACACGACGAGTGCAGCCGATTAATGCGGACGGATTTTAAAGAATAGGAGATAATGGAATGAAATTTTTTAAATTGAGCATTTTAAGCGTAGCAGTAATTTTGTCAATTATGCTTTCCATCACAAGCTGCACAGGAAACAAGAGTCATACTGACACTGACAATGAATCCTCTGATATGCAGTCGGTCAACGATACCGTCATCGACACAAAGGCATATTCCGGTATAACCACTCTTCCCAGCAGTGAAGTGGAAGAATTTGCATCCACGGTTAAAAAGGCGTATCTGGACGAGGACTGGGAAACCATTTCTTCCCTTATAGACTACCCGATCACACTGTATCCTGATGTGAAAGTCAATAACGCAGAGGAATTTCTCTCTTATGTCAAGGGGAAGCATATCAGCGAAAGCGACCGCACCGCTATGGAAAATGAAACCTGTGTCGATCTGGGAAAAAATGGCGAAGGGGTATTCCTCGGCAGCGGAGAAGTCTGGATCAGGGACGTTAATTATAACGGAATAGAGCAGGTCGCAGAGCCAGAGCTGAGAATATTCGGGCTGAACGGAATCGTTTGACGATAATTACCATATCAAAAATTGTTATTTAAAAGAGTCTGAAAATGATGAAAAAAAACGATTTACACGACAATCGCAACTCTCACAATGGCGTTCCTTCTGTTAACGCAACTCTGCGGCTGCGGAGGGCAGAATAACGCCGCAGAGTCATCCGAGCCTGCCGAATCCGCTGCAACTCAGATTGGAACGGGAAGGCAGGACGGCGAGCGCTTTGAGGACGTTATCATGATCGAAGGTATGGAGGAAACAGTCAGATACGAGCATATCATAAACGATTCCATAGGAATCGAAATGGACTACGACTACGAATCGCTCAAACGATACAGTGAATCGGATCGCGAACGCTTTGTTTCGGTCTATGACGATCCCGAAAAGCCCGAGATCTATCTTGATGTCACATACAGCGCGGAGGGTCCGACACTGTCGCAGCGTCTATAAGCAAGGCACTTTCAAAAGATTATGATATCATAAAGGAATCGTTCACGCTTGACCGTGCGGGAGACTGCATACGAATCGATGCGTCCAGCGGCAAAGACAACAAAACGCCTGACAGGTTGCAGACGGCGTATATCATCCCCGCAGCCGATGGCTGCCGCGTTATCAGAGCATACTACACGATGGAAAGTGCCGAGGGATTTGGGAGACGGTTCAGTAATATTGCGAATACTCTCGTGGTAATCACTAATAGGTAATATCCGAAATCAGGGATTTAATGATGTCCGTATAAGTCAGAATGAAAAAAACAACCCACGTCCGAAACGCCAACCGATGGCTGTGCTTCGGACGTGGTTCTGTATTGTCTGACTTGTCAGGCCTTTTTCATATCACATTCGCGGTAATCAATCACATAATGTTAAGCTTTTTCCATTCTTCTCTTTATCATGAGCGAAGCTATATATGCGCCGGAAATCGCAATGAATACCAGACACAGGACGATCATCACTTGGCTCTCGCCTGTTCCCGGAGAAGGGGCAGGATCAGAATTGACCGTAAATGCAGCAACATTCAATGTGTCCACTTCATTTCCTCCTTCGGCGGCAGGCTTGAAGTAGCCGATGATCTTATAGGTGCCGCTGTCAAGCGTTTCAAGGTAAGTGCTCTTCAGATTGATTTTGACCGAACCGGAGGTAAGATCATAATCAACGCCTTCCTTTTCCCCATTGTCGGTAAGAGTGCAAATCAGCTTTTTTTCGTCTTTGTCCATGATTTCTACCCGCACAAGCTCATCAAATATTGCACTGTTGTCCTTAAAAGATGAACCGGTAGCAACGGAGGCGGATGCGGGAGACGCAAGCTCTATGGTGTAATCGAGGTCTTTTTTGCTGCCCTTTATCCATGAAAGCTCGGTTTTTCCGGTAAACTGATAGCCATAAATATCCGCATTGAGCGTCGCTTTTCCGCCGGCTACGGAATACTTGTCGCTGCTCACAGAAACGGGCGCGGTCAGCTTTTCATTTCCGACCGACTTTGGCGTTAGTTTGCCATCGTCAAAAGCCGCTTTTCCTTTTGACGGAGTCCAAACGGCGGAATCCAGCTTGTCACTCAAATCCAAATCCGTCACCGTGTTGCCTTTATTGTCTTTGCAGGTGGCAGAGTCGGCAATGTCAACGGCAAGGCTGTTCTGCATCTTGCGTCCCGTGTATCTGATAATTCCCGCACTGACCGTGACAGGAATTTTGACAACCTCAACATCCCATGTGCAGCGTATCTTGTCAGGATAATTCCAGTAATTGCCATCCTGCGGCTCAATAATCTCTGCCCACACTGTTACGGGACTGCCGGACGGCGTTTCTTTGAGTCCGGTGATGGTGAAATCGCTGTTTAATCTGATATAATCGTTTGATTGGCTGGTGGTGTAAACGTCATCACCGGATTCCGAACTGTCATAAATGCCCCATTTATAGGTCAGTCCTTCTCCTGACGGAGTAATAACGGCGGGGGAATCCACGCTGTTGCCGACAAAGCAAATGGTTTGCAGATTTTGGGAAGTATCTATCGTACCCTCCTTTGTCGGAGTGATCTCGGCGACTATAATTTCGCATGTACCGGCACTGCTGTCAGGACTGGCAACTATATTTCCGTCCATGCCGATCCTTCTCCACGAAGTCACATGGTCTACGCCAAGCTCATTGGAAGTGAATTTAAAACTCGGTTCCGTGGTCAAATTCCCTTCCTGACAGTCCAGAGTAGTAATCTCATCGGAATCATGTTGCCATTTTACGCCAGTAAAATCCGGTTCCATATGTTCCGGCTCTTTTTCAAGCCTTTCAAAGATACGTGGCGTCTGAACGGAATATCCATCCTTACCGCCGTATGTTTTGTTGACCGGAACCAGCCAGTTGTAGAGGTCTATCTCTTTAGTGACCTTTCGCGTATGAACTTTGATGGTGAGATTGTAATTGCCGATCAGGGCATTATTCCCGTCATAAGCATTAAACCATATATTCGCCATGCCTCCGCTTGAGTAGCTGTGCGGCATGATAGAAAAACTATTAGAATCGGAATCACAGGCAAAGTCGCAGAAGCCCGACGCCGGTTCTTCGGTAATGCCGTCATAGTTTATCCCGGTTATCTTTACCGTGGTCCATGCAATTAAGTTTTCACTGTAAACATGCAGATAGTAGGTGTAGCTTTTGCTATCAAAATAGTCATCCGAGTCACCGTAAAAATACACTGTGTCCGCATTTGCGGGTTCCTCCGGATGTGTGGCATTTGTAGAAATCATCATTTTAAATCTCGCATTCTCCGCCTTGACAGCCAGAATTCTGTCGGGAACAATGAATGCTACCGTGGTCAAAAAAGCGATTACACATACTAATCCGATTTTTGTTTTTAGATGCTTCATTAATATATACCTCCTATTTTAAGTGAAAACAGTATTTCACAAAGATTGAATTTTTTTGCCTTTGTTCATTATCTCTTTTCGCGTATAAATATGCGTATTACCTCTTTATTTCCGGAGTCTGGTCAGACGTTGAGACTAAACCATTCCGGTTGGAGGGGAGACCATAAGGCTTTTTCTTGTTCCAATTAATGGCAGAGTCCAGGTCATTCATTACTTCCCACATGATATTGACCCCGTAAAAAACAGGATCTGAGAGAGCAGGAAGACGTTCTACAGTGGTAAATCCCGCTTTTTGTGCGATTTTGACCGCTCTGTCCATATGATAATTGTTGGTGACTATGACAACCGGCTTGGTCGGGTCAATCATTTTTGCCACGTTTTCAAAATTCTGCTGCGTACTTTGCGCCTGATCCTCCGTGATAATGCGGCTTTCGTCTATGCCGTCGCTAATCAGCAGCTGTTTCATCACCTCCGCTTCTGACAGTGAAGTTTCGCTCTGATTGCCTCCGGTCACAATCAGTGTCACTTCAGGGTGTTTCGCAGCGTAGTCTTCCGCTGTCTTTACCCTGTAAAGGAGATCTTGTGTGGGCTTTCCGTTTTCCAGCGCCATTCCCAGAGCAATAACATAATCTGCGGAAGAAGCGGTGCGGATCATCCCCTTGCCGATGACGCTGCCTGCAACAGCGAGAACGGCTCCAGCTACCACACAGGCGGCGATTCGCGCACACCAACCGATTACTTTGAAGGGAATCGCACGCAACTTGGTGAGAAAACCGGTTCGCAGGTCAACTGTCAGCAGAGTTAAAATGCCGAAAATAACCATTTCATTCCAGAAAACCTTCCAATAAAAAAACGGATTGGCAACGGTGTGAATGCGATAGAGCATTCCGGCACAGAGATACACAGTAAAAGCAACGGTGATTCCGATGAGACTATCGCCGATGATCCTGCGGATCTTTCCTGCTTTTTTTCTTGGTTTGGCAGCATCAGCAGGTTCAGTTGCTTTCTCGGTTTCAACATGAGCAGGTTCGGACATCTTCGCTTCCTCCGCGATTTCGACCTCGACCGCCTCGGCGAACGATTCTTGCTTGTTATCGGTAATTGTCTTTTTACTTGTTTGCATTGTTGTTCTCCTTTCTATTAAAGTTCTTTTGTCGATGGTTATCATGAAAATCTCCAGAGTAAATGAAAATTTAAAAGTATTGACAGATTTTTGTATTGATAAGATTCTTCACGTCAGATGATTATTTCCCATTTTCTACGGTTCTTTTCATCGGCAGGGAGCAAGTGCGATTTGGATTTTATTATGGCTTTTGACACATCATCCATTTCCCTCTCGAATGGGTCAAAGTCAATACTGGTGTAATCCGCTGTCAGCGTTACGCTTTCGTTATCCCCTATCGTTTCAAGACTAAACGTCACGCTCATTCCATCGTTTTCGTCGATGCAAGGCTTAAGACAGCCTGTATAAAGTTCCTCCAATACGATCTCACAGGAATTCATCAGGCGGCGGTTCATAAATCGGCTGCGACAGAAATCCTCCAGCGATCCCATCATCCCAAAGAAATCCGTGCCGTCTGATTTAGTATTCCATTGCCAGCTCGTGACCTTCATCACAAACTGTCTGGTCTGCTCCTTTTGCGGACGCTCAAAAATCTGCTCCGGCGTTCCTTCTTCGCAAATTTCTCCGTCGGACAGAAACAGTATGCGTGAGGAAATGTCGCGTGCCAGCTGCATCTCATGTGTGACAATCAGCATGGTCATGCCTTCTCCCGCCAGAGAACGCATGACGTTTTTTACTTCCGATACCATCGTCGGGTCGAGCGCGCTGGTCGGTTCGTCAAACAGCATGATCTCCGGCTGCATCGCCAGCGCACGGGCGATAGCGGCTCGCTGCTTCTGACCGCCGGAAAGCTCATCGGGGCGGTTTTTCGCCTTTCCTTCCAATCCCACGCGGCGAAGCTGCCTGAATGCTTCTTCCCGCGCTTCCTCCGCGCTTTTTCCGAGAAGGTCGATCTGGGGTACCACGATGTTTTGCAGAATCGTCATATGTCCGAACAGGTTGAAGGACTGAAACACCATGCCCACCTTCCTGCGCAGGGCGGAAAGATCGGTGTCGGAGGCACAGATGTTTACGCCGTCAATCAGGATTTCGCCGGAGGTAGGCGTTTCCAGACGGTTGATGCAACGTATAAGGGTGGATTTGCCCGTGCCGGACGGTCCGATCAGGCTGATCACATCGCCTTTTTCCACGGTAAAGCTGACGTTTTTCAGCGGTACGGCATTTTCAAATTCTTTTCTGAGGTTCTTGATTTCCAAAATGCTCATTTGTCTGTTCTCTTTTCCATGTATTTTTCAACGGTGCGGCTGCCCGCTTCTATGGCGGTTGCCATACCCCATGTCAGGAAGAAGTAAATCAGGGCAATCAGGAGTAACGGGACAAAGGCTTCCAGCGTATGTCCCCTGATAATATCTCCCGCCCGTGTAAGGTCTGTCACGGTGATGTAGCCAACTACGGAGGTTTCTTTGATCAACAGTGAAAACTGCGTTTTGAGCAGCGGAAAATATATTTTTCTCGCCTGCGGAAGAATAATCCTGCGGAATGCTCTCTTTTCGGTGTAACCGAGCGCCAATGCCCCTTCCATCTGTCCGCGGTCGATGGCGTCCACGGCGTTGGAGATGAGCGCATAGGCTTTTGGCGCGAAAATCATCGTAAATCCGATAACTGCCACCAATGTGGAAGAAATATCGGAAGAAGCGAACACGACGTAATACAGCAGCATCAGTATCACGACCACGGGCAGTCCGGCTATCACTCTGCAATAGGCGGCAATCAACCGGCTGATCCACCGACGCTTCATTCGGTTAAGAGAAACCATGCCAAATGCCGCCAGCAGCCCCAGAACGCCGGAAAGCAGCGAAACCAGAACGGTGGTTCCCATGCCGGAGAGAATCAGTCTGTACCGTCCGTCTGTAATCAGCGTATCGCGCAGTTTATCCGTGATGCCGCCGAAGAGGCTGTACCCCTCGCCGGAGGATTTTTCGGCGCGGACTATCAGCACAAACGCCGTCTCGTGGTAGGGCAGGAAATTCAGCACTTTCTGACGTTCCTCGGTAATAATCAGGGAACCGGCGCAAACATCCGCCTTGCCGGATTCCACCGAAGCAATCAGCGCGGCAAACTCCATTGGGATAAACTCTACCTTGTAATCCAGTTTCTTGGCAATCATCAGAAGGATTTCCGGTTCAAATCCCAGCACGTCTCCGGCGGCGTTGATGTATGCGGCGGGCTGCATACTGTCGCCTACGGCGACACGTATTTTTCCGGCTTTTCCCTTCCACGTCTGCTTCGGCATGATCTTCTTGCTCTCGTCAGCGCTTGTCCATTTATTCCACACCGCTTCTATGTCATCGGCGGGTATTTCCGCCAATGCCCTTTCCCATTCGGGCAGGTTTTTGTAATTCTTTGAAAAACCGCAGCCAAACACCGCTTCTTTGAGCGGTTCGGGAAAGAGTGCCACATCGTCGTACTGATTGACATACAAATCGGCGATGGCGGTATTGTTCAGAAAAGCGTCGGTTTTGCCGGTTCGCAAAGCCATCAGCAGCTCAGAGGGAGAAGTATAATAGGTGTATTCCTTCACGTCGGGTACCTTGCTGCTGATGAGCGATTCAAACGGCGCGCCGGTCAGCATACTGATCGTTTTCCCGTTCAGTTCCTCAAAGGAAGCATATTCCGGCGTTCGCTCGGCTGTCGCTTCTCCTTCCGCCATGACCGTAACGGACGCGGTCAGGAAAAGAACCGCCAGTACAAGCCATGCCGCAGTAAATACATAAAATCTGCTTTTTTTCAAAATCATCACGCCCATCTTTATTTTATTTTATATTATACCATACGCTGTCCAATAAATGTCCAGTATAATTAAATATAATTTTTTTCAGTCATTTTTTATGTTGATTTTTAGGCAAAATCTACAATTTTTTAAATGCAAATTTGTCACTTGAAGAAGATTGACGCTGAACATTTGCTGGACAAGGTATGATATAATTTACAAGTAACTAGACACACCAAACCGAAACTTTAAGAAAAGAGTGTGAAATTATGGTTCGAACAGTTATTCTGACAGAGTTCATGCTTACCATTGCGCTGCTTTTACAATTAATTGGTCTGGCCTTTGCCGTAATGATTGATACCTATCTTTGCAAGGGACAAAGAAAGGCTATGCTGATTATCGTGTCGCTGACTTTTCTGTTAGTTGCCCAGAATATTGCTGAGTATCTGATGGTATTCTATACGGCCGAGCCGTTTGCGAGAACCGTCACAGCAATCATCGGATACAGCATACGCCCCATTATTATCGTGATGTTTTTTGATATCATTGAATATAAAGAAAGGAAACGATGGATGTGGCTTCTGGTCGGGCTGAATACATTGATTCATCTGACGTCATTTTTTTCAAACATATGCTTTACCATTGACCGGAACAATGCCTTTATCAGAGGTCCGCTGGGATTCAGCTGTCATATGATCAGTGGCATTCTGCTGGTGTACCTTTTTGTGATTTCCGTAAAAAGATTCCGGCACGAGAAGAAACTGGAAGAATGTATTCCCTTGCTCAATTTTCTTCTCATTACAGCGGCTGTCGTCACGGACTCGTTGATTGAACGCCAGCTTTTCATATCATTCCTCACGATGGCAATTGTGACCAGCAGCCTTTTTTACTATATCTGGCTGCACCTGCATCTTGTGAGGGAGCATGAACAGTCACTGATGGAAGCGCAGCGCATTCAGATCATGATGACACAGATTCAGCCGCATTTCCTCTACAATACCATATCCACTATTAAGGTGCTGTGCCGCAAAGACCCGGACAAGGCTGCGGATATTGCGGCAAAATTCGGCATTTATCTACGCCAGAATCTGGATTCTCTGGGTATGACCGGAAAGATTCCGTTTCAAACCGAACTGGAACACACCAAAATATACACAGACATTGAAATGGTACGTTTCCGTAATATAAAGGTGGAATACGATATAAGCGACAGTGACTTTTCTCTGCCTCCATTGACAATTCAACCGATGGTGGAAAATGCCATCCGTCATGGCGTTCGGATTCGTAAAGAGGGAATTGTCCGTGTAGTGACCAGACAAAGCATGGGATGTCATGAAATTGTCATAGAAGATAACGGGCAGGGATTTGATGTGAAAGAAGCGGAAACCGACGGCAGCAGCCATATCGGCATCAGGAATGTACGGGAACGGATCAAATCCATGTGCGGGGGTTCTCTGACCATTGACAGTCATATAGGAACCGGAACGACCGTTACCATTCGTATTCCGATTGAATAAAATAATCTGAAAAAAGAGGGAAACCATGAAAATCATATGCGTGGACGATGAAGAATTGCTGGTCGAAGATGCTGTTGCTACGTGTCTTGAACTGCCGCAGATTGATGAAGCGATAGGGTTCAGCTATCCCGATGAAGCGCTGGCATGGCTGGGGAATCATTCGGCGGAGATTGCGCTGCTGGATATTGATATGCCCTCTATGAGCGGCATTGAACTGGCTGCGAAAATAAAGGCGCTCCGTCCCGAGGTGGCCGTCATTTTCTTAACAGGATACTCACAATATGCACTGGACGCTTTCAATGTTCATGCGTCGGGTTATTTGTTAAAACCGATCACAAAGGAAAGACTTGCCGAGGAGATAGCCTATGTCGCCTCTGTCAGACCGATCAAGGCGTCAGAGCGTGTGGTAGTGCGAACCTTTGGCAACTTCGACGTGTTCGTGGACGATAAACTGGTCACATTCAAGCTGGCGCGATGTAAGGAACTGCTTGCCTACCTGATAGACAAACAGGGAAGCAGCGTAACGCGAGCGGAGGCATTTGCAGCCTTGTGGGAGGATCGCCTGTATGATCGCCCCATGCAGAAGCAATTTGACGGCGTGATCAGGGATATGAGAGATACTTTGAAACAATACGGTATCGAAGATATTTTTGAATTGAAAAACGGAACGATGAGAATCATTCCCGCTAAATTATCCTGTGACGCTTATTTGTTCTTTCAGGGAGACTCTGATGCTGTAAATGCATTCAGAGGGGAATATATGAGCGCTTATGCATGGGCAAGTATAACCGAAGGCTATATGACATGGAAAAAGTGGAACAGATAGTAATGTTTTCGTAAAAAATATTCCGAACATAGCGGTTTATACTGGACATTTACTGGACAGAGAATGTTACAATGCAAAGAGGGAGAAAAACGGCGTAAAGGAGATGTGACTGTGAATTTAATCTGTGTAGATAACGACATATCCATGTTGCGTAGAGTTGAAATGATTTGCAAAAAAAAATTTCAACTGGATGAAACCAAAACTTTTTCAAAGGTACGGGACGCAGTGGAATGGATGGAGAGAGGTCATTCTGTTAATATTGCACTGTTGGGAATTGACGGAAATATGAACGGACTTATTTTAGCCCAAAACATCAAGAAGCATTTTCCCACAACAGTGATTATATTGTTGTCTTCTCATAAGGAATTTGCAGTAGATGCTTTCAAAATTCATGCGTCCGGCTACCTGTTAAAACCGGTTACATCTGAAAAGCTAACCGAAGCTATTCAATATGCGATGCAGCTTTGTCATTGAAAACACTTCTGATGCCGTATTGTGAAGTGGGATTATTCAATATTTTTTCAACAAAATTTAATGTCAGGAGGACAGAAATGTGAAACTCATCATCTTGCTCGTCGTCTATGCGGCATTATTCGTGTTAGGAGGGATTCTGACCGGACTTTGCCTGCGACGATGGAAGATCGGGTCTATTATTAAGGAGGATTTTATCATGAAAAAGTCAATATATTTTATAATGTTGCTGTTTGCAGTGCTTTTGGTGACGTCGAGCTGTTCCTATAATAAAGATAAGGATACGACTTCAACCAGACCGGAGGAAAATGTCTCCCTCATGCTCCCTGCGAACCGTTATGCGCTTGCAGGCTCCGTCGAGGTGAAAGGGAGACAGGGAGTATGCAGCGAAGGGAATTATTATTGGGTAAGCGGTTCGACAACACTCGCAAAATACGACAAGGACTGGAATCTCATAGCATTTAACGAGGAACCGTTTAAAGGCTATGAAACAGAGGTCAATCACATTGCAGATATTGACGTTTACCAAAACGAACTGTATATCGGCGCAGAATATTTTATGGACGGCGTGGGGAAAAACATTCAGATAGCAATTTATGACGGAGACACGCTGGAACTAAAACGCACGTTTTCATTTGAAGCCGGCAGCGGTCAGCTCGAATGCTCCGGCATTGCAGTCGATCCCGATACCAAAACCGTCTGGATGTGCTCTTGGGTAGGCGAAGAAAGCGGACGTTACTTGTACCAATATGACCTGATTACAGGTCATTATCTCCGAAAAGTCCATATGCAGATGCCACCACAGTGGATTCAGGGAATTGCCTATCATAACGGCTGTTTTTATCTGACTGCCGACGACGGTACGGCGGACGACAATGAACCCGATCATCTATACCGCACAAAAATCGAAAATGAAGCAACCAATTGCATTGTTACGCTGGAACGTACCTTTGACGACGTCTCCCGTCAAGGCGAAATCGAGGGTCTTACCTTTGACGAGAAAAACGGTACGCTTCTTGTTCTTTATAACAGAGGCGCCCGCATTGTGCTTGGTATGCCCAAAGGTTTCTATGACGGATATGACAGAGAAATCTCAGAAGTGTTTACTTATGAGATCAAATAATAAAAAGAGAGATGCAAGCATATGACAATGGATTTGGACACACTCACCATGCTCTTTCCGTCGCTGCTTTTGTTGCTTGGGCTGGGGTTTATCGTGGTGATCGACCCGTATATAAAGCGCGAGCACCGAAAGATTATGCTCCTTATCGTGGTACTCTGCCTCAGCCTGATCGTTCAGAATCTATGGGAAAACGAGTTTGTTCATCACCCGCACCAATCTGGCGCTGAAGAACGCTTTGTCCGCCTATGGTTATTCTGTAAGACCTGTTTTTTTGGTTCTGTTTTATTATTTAACACAGCCAAAGGGGAAAAAGTGCCTCGGGTGGATGCTGGTGGGGATAAACGCTGCGCTTTATTGCAGTTCTCCGTTTACTAAGCTCTGTTTTGAAATAAGGGAAATGGACTACGCTTCTCTGCGGGGACCGATGTGGCATACATGCTCCGTTATCAGCGCGATCCTGCTTGCTCAGCTCGTGTGGCAGACGATCGTCCGTTACCGTAATATGAGAAAATGTGAGCAGCTTATCCCTCTTTTTATTGTATTGATGATTACTGCGTCTGTTGTTCTGGATTACATGGTTGGGATGGAGCGGCAGCCGGTCGCCTTTCTGACCATCTCCATTGTCGTCGGCAGCGTATTCTATTATACCTTGCTTCACCTGCAATTTGTCCGCGAGCATGAGCGGGATCTTATGGCGGCTCAGCGCATCCAGCTTATGCTCAGTCAGATTAAGCCTCATTTCCTGTACAATTCTCTTGGCGCCATCGAGGAGCTGTGCGACAGCGACCCGCAGGCGGCAAAGCAGGCAACAGTAAAGTTTGCTCAGTACCTGAGGGGCAACGTGAATTCACTCTCCGAGGAGGGTGTGATTCCGTTTGAAAAGGAGCTGCAGCATACCCGTCTTTATCTGGAGCTTGAGCAGATCCGATTTGAGGACGCGCTACGGGTCGAATACGATATCGCCTGTACCGACTTCATGATTCCAACGCTGACATTGGAGCCCATTGTGGAAAATGCCGTGCGACATGGCATCCGAGGAAACGCAAACGGTCAGGGAACGGTTATGATTTCCTCAAGAGAGTGCGAAAATCACTATGAGGTGCTCGTAACGGACGACGGTCCCGGCTTCGATCCCAAGACTGTGTATGACGACAAGTCCCATGTAGGCATCAGAAACGTGCGGATACGTTTGAAAACTGTCTGTAGAGGCAGTATAAAGATTGAATCTTCCGCCGGAGGCGGGACAACTGTGACGATATTGCTACCGAAGGAGAAGTAAAAATGCGTGTTTTTGCAATAGACGATGAGCCTAAGATGCTGCGTCTGCTGCATGTAGCCATTGCGCAGGCAGCGCCGGAGGCCGAGATCATAGACTTCCGCCTCGGCGCGGAAGCCGTTTCATTCCTCATGGATACCGGGTTTAAGCCTGACGCTGTATTCTCGGACATTCAAATGCCAGGCATGACCGGGCTGGAACTGGCTGTCCGGCTCAAGAAGCTCGCACCTGATACAAAGCTCGTGTTCGTTACAGGCTTCGACTATGCGCTTGATGCCTATCGGCTGCACGTCGGCGGCTATATTATGAAGCCAGTGGAGGCAAGGCGGGTACGGGAGGAGCTGGATAACCTGTTTCCTCCGTGTTCTCAGACAGAGAACAGACTACGCGTACAGTGCTTTGGATCGTTTGAGGTGTTCTGGGATGACCAGCCGCTGTGGTTTGCCCGCAGGCAGACGAAGGAGCTGCTCGCCTATCTGGTTGACCGCCGGGGCGTTTCCTGCACTGCGGAGGAAATCATTGCCACGCTGTGGGAAGACGCGGAGGAAATGTCAGCCGCGAAGCAGCGTCTCCGCAATCTTGTCAGCGATCTGAGAGCCACACTGAAAACCATCGGCATGAGCAAGGTGCTGATCCGTCAGGGCGGCAATATTGCGATCCTGCCAAAGCTGTTGGACTGCGACTATTACCGGATGCTGGAGGGCGATATGTCGGCTGTCAACGCATTTCGCGGAGAATATATGGAACAGTACAGTTGGGCGGAAATCACGAAGGGCTGGCTGACCTTTCACTGATAAATTGAATATCAATCCGAATATGGGAAATGGGGCGCAGCACGCGCCTCATTTTTTTATCCGACGACCGTTTTTTTGAGACGTTTTTGAACGCTTCTCGGATTATAATGGATACATTCAGACAGGAGGGATCGGATAATGAAGATAATATGTGTGGATAGAAGCGCTCTTAGCCTATCGCGTTTGCGGAGCAGTGTCAGACGCATCGTCCCGGACGCTTCCGTGCGATGCTGCCGGGAAACCAAGGAGGCGCTTGCTTTTGCTGACAGTGATGGTTGTGACGTGCTGTTGAGCGAGATGGATTTGGGCTCATCCAAATGGGATGGGCTGAAGCTTGCCCAAAGCATCAAGAAGTTTCATCCGAACGTCAATATCATTTTCATTACCGCCTTGTCCGAGCGTGAATGCGCCGAAGAGCTGATACGTCTTCGCATCAGCGGTTTTCTCGCAAAACCATGGGTAGAGGAAACGCTTGCGGAAGAGTTTCGCAATCTGCGTTATCCTGTCGCCGGCTTTATTGCTAAGTCCGCGGATGCTCAGGCAGAGATACCGCAAGAACTGTCGCGGGAGCAAATGGAAGCTGTCAGTGGCGGGACGCAGCATCTCGGCATTTATCAGTCGGGATTTCAGCACAAAGACGCGGCGCTTGCGTTTTTTCGGAAGTGCGTGGGAGAAGAAACTTTCCATCGCGCGATGAACAGCACTGAAGGGAAGCGCCATCACTATGTTGCCGCACGCATTTGTCTGAATCAGGCGGACTGGGAAAAGTTCGTTTGGATTGAGAAATACGGATCTCTGGACGGTTTCCCTGAGCATTAAGGAGGCAAAGCTATGGAAAAGAATGAACAGATCGTATTCCGAAGAAAGACGCTCGACCGTATCGCATCCCCGGAGCAGCGACACTAAGCGTCTGCGGACGGAGCTTTTCTTGACTTCGTTATTAGGGAATATGTATTCGTCAACCGATACCCCAAATATTGTTACAAGCTGAATGAATAGCT
>ONID01000107.1 GCA_900317765.1 uncultured Eubacteriales bacterium
TGTCCCTTGTGTCCTCCCGTTTGCCCCAACGCCCACGCTATGGGAGAAGGGGACTTTTGCTTTGCTTTCATAAGCAAACCTCCTCGTATAATTTTGTTTGCTAACCATAACAAGTTAGTGTTAGCTAACCTTTATTCAAACGCATCGCCTGTCCTCCAAACGGAAGACAGGCGGCGGTGAATGCCATACTGAAAAATCTAAACCATTCGGCTGTCTTGTTTCTACTTTGAAATGTCCATATGAGATTTAATACAGCAAATATAATAGCTCTCCTTTCATCGGATACACATAACCAGCAGTCCCACCAAAGCGGCGGGAATCAGGGCAAACAGGATGCCCGGAAACAGCATCCCTTTTGCGTGAAACCATTTTTGGTGATAGGCTTTATCCATATGCTCCGTGCCCTCCAGCCGAAACATGGGAAGACGGGCAAAGAGTACCCAGTCCAGAAAGCAGGTATCGTACACGCCGATCCACACCATCAATCCAAAGGCCAGCCAAAAGCCCTGTCGGAATGTTTGCGCTCCCGCCATCAGAGCGCAGCCAAGCAGAATCAATGTAAAAATCAGAATACCGAGGCTCTTTGTAAACAGCACGTTTTTTGAGCGGTATGACACATCCACTCGCTCATGCGTTTTGAAATATTCCTCCTGAATGTCCGGAGGATAGTTATGGATGCTCTCCGGACTGTATTTGCGATCTCCCCGATAATAACTGAAAACGATGATCGTAAACAACACCGCAAATACGAGCATTTCAATGAGAATTACCCACCAAGTCATCACATTATCTCCCTTCATGTGCTTTTATCATTTCCTGCTTCATGACAATTACTTTCTTCCCACAAGTAAAGCCGAGCCGGACAGTTCCATCCACACCGATTCAGACTTTGACATGAATTTGCCGTTTGTCGTATCAATGAGTTCGACCTTTTCATAACCCATATCTTTCAGCTTTTTCACAAACGCCTGCATATCGCCGTATTTCGATTTTGAAAAAATATCATGAATCGCAAATGTGCCGCCCTTTTTCAGCGTTCTGAGCGTTTCCAGCAGAATCGCCTGACGGTCGCTTGACAGGATATTGTGATAAACGTAATTGCTCATCACAGCGTCAAAGGTCTCGTCCGCAAATGAAAGCTTGGTCGCGTCGCCGCGCCGGAAGGACGTATTGCTTACGCCTTCCGCTTTGGCGTTGTTCTCGCACAAAGGCTTGTTGAACGAGGCGTATTCTTTGCCCCATCCACTTTGCCGCAAGCTCCTTATCCAGTCCCCAGATGAGACTGTCCATCAGTTTACCGAGCAAGGTTGACCGGGTAATGATCCCGTCGTACATCGTACCGATATTGCCAAGCTGCTTATAAGACGCCTTTATTTCATCATGTCTTGACATTGCATTCCCTCCATAATTCCTTTTTTCTTGTATCCGCAGTCGCAGTACGGACCGCCGGAAGCAAGGGTGTATTTCCTCACAAACTCCGCCGTTTCTCCCGCTTGCGTCATAGCGTAATCGAGACGGCACATCGCCGGTACCGCCTCAAATATACCGAGTTCCTTCATCAAGGTGCAGATGCCGCATTTGGAAAACCGGGCTTCATATCCGCTTCCGTCCGCATATGGAAGAAGCTCCATATTCCATGAATAGGGATTGCGGTCTGCCGCGTTGAACTGTGCAGTAGCCTTCATGGCGCGAATATCTTTGTCGGTGAATTTATTTTTGCCGCTCTGCCTGCAAAACCACCTTGTCGGCTTCGTCATCATGGATTTGTTGTAATACTCCGCAAGCAGTTCAATATCGGGCTTTTCAGGTATATGCAGGTAGAATGCCGAAAACATGGCGCAGTTGACAATGTTCATTTTGAATCGGTCGCCTTTTTCAAATGCAGGCAGCTTGGAAATAATACGCTTGTATTCCGACTTCGCCTGTTTTGTGACTCGTTTCGCTTCTGCCGGCCTCATGCCAAGTACAAGAACCAGATTGTTACAAAACGAGTTTTTTAACAAGAACCACATACCAAGAGGCATACCTATGTATTTCATTTGCTCACCCCCTTTCAAAACCACTATCCACAACTTAAGCACTCCCTCAGTCAGCTTCGCTGACAGCTCCCTCAAAGAGGGAGCCGGATATTGCCTCCCTCTTTGAGGGAGGTGGCTCGATAGTGCTTTCAAAACAGCGTGCAGATCCACGCCGCAAGCGCGGAAGCAGCTGGAAATATGACCAACAGCTTTAACAGCTGGCTTTTGATATTAAAGCCGTACTTCATACCGGAATACACGCTTTCTACCTCGGGGTAGTAATACTGAAAAAATTTGAACTTGATAAGAAGAAAATAATCAAAACAAATCATATCATAGAGTTTGTATATCGTAAAAATCAGCACAAATCGCAGGAAGAACTGAGAGAAGGTAAAGCCGCTTCTGAAACCGTCCCAGACAGATAGGACGCCGACGCCCAATATCATCAGGAAAGCAAATACCATAAGCGTCCAACCGATCACCCTTGCTCCATAAAACAGTTCGTTTTCTCTTGGCTGAATCACCGCCTGTGCTTCTTTGGGCGCTGATGAAAAGAATCTTTTATCCTGGATAAACGCCACAGCCGCCAACAGCATCAGAGTAATCGCCGCACAAAATACAATCGCTAAAAATACAGTTAAAAGCACAAATTGTCACTCCTTTTTAAGTTATACGCAACTAACTCAATTGTACATCAATGATGTCAATTTGTCAATATGCGATTTCATATAAACCATCAGGGAAAGCCAATTGGCTTCTCTGATGGTTATTATATTCTTCACGAAATCCTTCCTCCGTCCATGGAAAAGACTTCATTCGCAATATTCCTGAAAGAACGTCCTCTCATCAGATACTATTGATTTTTGCTTTCTTCATCATAAACAGAAGACCGCCGAACATCCAGAGATTTCCGATACTGATCCAGCCGGTGGAAATGGCGTTGGTGATCGCGTGGTTTCCGACAAGTCTTGCAATTAAGATTGCCGTCACGCCAAAGAACGGGGAGAAAACAGCACACCATTTCGGATAAGGCGTATGACCTTTGAGAAACGCGCTGATTTGCGTCACCGTCAGCAGCAGAAAGAATATCAAAAACAGACCCGTGGCCGGCAGCAGAAAATATTTCGCAAACTGGAGCGTCTCCATAAAGGCAACGTCGGATTGTAACTGATACATTTGGTTCAGATAGTAAACCGCCGCACAGCACATCACATGAACCAGCGCGCCGAACATCAGAACGCCGAAAATACCCGACCGATAAATATGCGCCAGCTTCATGGAATTGTCCGCAATCAGCCTGTAAATACCAAAGTAGCAAAGGCCTTCCAGCGGGATTCCAACCAATCCCAAAAACGCCGACCAAAAAACGCGCTGTTCCGATAGTCCGATATACTTGGAAAAAGTGCCAAACACAGCGGCATTTTCATCCGCCACGCTCCAACCGAGAAGCATATCTCCCGCAAGCACCAGACACGCGGCAAACAGCCCAATGCAAAAGAGCTTCCGGATTCTCGGCCAATCCAACTGACTGTCAATTCCGATGGTATTAAAGTGATTCATTGACGATTCCTCCTCAAATGGTTTGTACACCTATGAAGTTAGTTATGTATAACCATAATATCATACCTCTTCCGGGAAATCAAGTAATCAGAATAAAAAATTTGGTTCGATATAAAATGGCCCTTCCTGAAAATTTCCACTTGACAAATGAAAATGACTGTGATAATATAAATTCCGAAGTTAGTGAAGACTAACGCTTAGCAAGTTGCTATGTGTTCTGCGTTTTTGACAGTCTTTGCTTCTTTTTTTGAATTATAGTTAGTATATTCTAACTTGATTTGTTACATAAAAAGCAAACGGAAAGGAAATGAATATGAGTGTCGTGATCGTAGGCGGCAACGAATGTATGGTTTGCGCCTATCAGGATATCTGCAAAAAATACGGCTGCAAGGCAAAGGTTTTCCCGAAGGAAAATAGTTCGATGAAAAAGAAAATCGGTACGCCCGATCTGTTGATTCTGTTTACCAATACGGTGTCGCACAAAATGATGCTGAGTGCCACGCATGAGGCGAAACGCTGCCATATTCCCATTGCCCGTATCCACACAAGCAGTGCGAATGCTCTCAATGCCGTGCTGGCCGAGCAGTTCGGCAATATTTGACTGCAAAAGGACGTGACATTATGCTGGAAGAATATCTCATCGAATACTGTTCCCCGACGCTTGCCTCTTTGAAACCCGCCAATCTGTTCAATTATCAGTTTACCTCCCGCGAGGAGTTAGACGGACAGCTTGCGGAATGGAACAGGAATCTCAGTGACAAAGGCGTTGCCATCACTGTGCTTCGCAGGAAAGAAAAAACGGCGCTTGTGTATGTTTACAGACCTTCACGCCTTCGCCGGGAACTTGAGCGGAGCGACGTGTGTGAGTTTCTCAAAGACTGCGGCTATTCCCGATGTGACGTGACACACGCGCTGGAATGTCTGCGTTCTCATCTTGCATTAGATGACGGCTTTCCTCATGAGATCGGTGTGTTTCTCGGCTATCCTCTCGACGATGTAAAGGCGTTTATCTGTAACTGCGGCAGAAACTGCAAATGCGTCGGTTGCTGGAAGGTCTACTGCAACGAAAAGGAAGCGGTGCAGACCTTCGCACGATACAAAAAATGCAGCAGCATTTACTCCAAGCTGTGGAACGGCGGCAGGAGTGTCCGCCAACTCACAGTGGCGGTATAAATACTATTTCCATTCAGGAGGTACCACATGAAATTAAGTGAAACGAAGAAAGACACACACGGCAAAGTGAAGCGCATCGAAGGAGACGCGCACTTGGTCAACCGGATTACATCCATCGGCATTACCGAAGGCGTATTCTTTCAGACGGTGAGAAACAACAGGCGTATGCCGGTGCTGGTTTACCTGAGAGAAACGCTCATAGCGCTCAACCGTGCCGACGCGGAAAGAATTGAGGTGGAAGCAGAATGAAAACGAGAATCGCGCTTTTAGGGCAGCCGAATTCCGGCAAATCCACCGTTTACAACGCCCTGACGGGTTCCCGTCAGCATGTCGGCAACTGGCCGGGCAAGACCGTTGAGAAAAACGAGGGACATTATACCTATGACGGCGTAAAATATACCGTGACCGACCTTCCGGGCAGCTACGGTCTGACCGGCAACTCCGACGAGGAAGTGATCACCGCCGATTACATTCCTTTAAATGGACGGCGAGAGTGGCGCTGTTTTACATCGGAATGGCACTGCTGCTTTCCTGCGCGGTCTACCACATTTCGGCACTGTTTATGTAAGTGAGGAGAGAAGCATGTTCATTGAAGTCAAAGACGCAAGGAAGCAGTACGGTTCGGGAGAAGCGGCGGTTTACGCGCTGGACGGCATCGACTTCAAACTTGACGAGGGAAAAATCTGCGTCATACTCGGTCCGTCGGGTTCGGGTAAATCTACGCTGCTCAACATGATAGGCGGTCTGGACAATCTTGACAGCGGCGAGATAGCCATCAACGGAGCGAACATCACAGGACTTTCCAAAAAAGCGCTGACAGCATACCGCAAGGAAAACGTCGGATTTGTCTTTCAGTTTTACAATCTTATCCCCGATCTGACGGTGGAGGAAAATGTGGCGGTCGTGGCGGAGATTGCCAAAAATCCACTGTCGGTGGACGATATTCTGAAAGCGCTTGACATCGAAAAATACCGTTATCGCTTCCCCCGTGAATTGTCCGGCGGTCAGCAGCAGCGTGTCGCCATAGCGAGAGCAATGGTCAAAAATCCCAAGCTGCTTCTCTGCGACGAGTTGACCGGCGCGCTCGATACCAAATCCTCCCGCTCGGTGCTGAAATTCATCGAGAAAATCAACCGCGAATACGGCACGACTACTCTCATTATTACCCACAACGAAGCGATTGCCGGAATGGCGGACATCATCGTGCGTATCCGGGACGGAAAGATCGAATCCTGCGAGGAAAACCGGAACAGGATTGCAAGCAGCGAGCTTGTACTGTGAGGTGGCGGCATGAAACTCAACAGACGCTACAGGCGCAGTATCAGAGCCGACCTTCCCTTTTATGTGTCAGCGTCGCTGCTGACAATGGTGACGCTGCTGATGTTTTATCTTTTCTATATTGCCGGAACAGGCATCGGAAAGTATGGCGACGATTTTTTCGCCAGAAATAAGCGGGAAGACGCGACCTTTACCACCTACACGGAGATTACGCAGGAAGAACTATCGGCATTGGAGGAAAAATACGGCGTTACACTGGAACGGGAGCGTTACGCCGGGGTGAATGAGGGCGACTACAAGGTGCGCGTCTTTCGTCCGAACGAGAAAATCGACCTGTACGAAATACACGCCGGCAGAGACCTTCGCAATGACGGCGAAATCCTGATCTCGGCGGGTTATGCCGACGAAAACGGCGTGTCGCCCGGTGAAAAAATTTCTGTCGGCGGCAAAGAATATACCGTGGTGGGAACATTCCTTCGCCCCGATTATCTTTACATGATTGAAAATCAGAGCGACAACTACAAGAACGTCACGACCTTCTTCCTCGCTACTATGACGCCAAGAGAATTCAAATCGAGGTTCGGCGAGGGCAGTATCAACTACAAGGTCATTTACGGAGCAACCACCGACCAGATTGCCTTCCGCAGAGAAATCGACCGGGAATACCACATGGCAAGCTACCTTGCCGCGGACAATAATATGCGCATTACCTTTGTGCATGAACAGGCAGATATGTTCATCATGTCTTCATGGTTCATTCTGACGCTCTTCCCGCTGCTCACCGTTCTGATGATCTGTCTCCTTCTCGGTCGGAAAATCCGCGCGGAGCAGAAGCTCATCGGCACGCTGTCGGCAATGGGGTACGGCAAGGCAAAGCTCATGCGGCATTACAGCCTTTTTGCTGTCATTCCTGGCATTGTGGGCGGACTGCTGACTTCTGTGGCAGCATTCATTCTCGCAAAGCCGTTCGGTTCGCTGGGACTTGCCGATTATGAACCCATGACGCCGGAATTTACCCTGCCGCTGTGGGTCGCAGCCGCAGGGCTTACGATACCGACGCTGATTTATTTCATTGCCGCAATGCTGAGAGTCAGAAAGCTGCTCAAAGAGGAAACTGTCAAGCTGCTGGTCGGTCAGGTGGGCAATGACGCCAAAAGCCGCCGGATTCTCACCCGCAGCAGAAGGAAAGTCAAATTCAGATTTGCCGTTCGCCAGCTTGTCGGGAATCCCGGACGGAGCTTCGTTATATTCCTCGGCATCTTCCTTGGCGCGGCAGTCGTGGCGTTCGGCTTCTCCTTCCTCGACTCGGTAAAAGCGGTGGGAGAACAGGCGCACGGCGAATTCGGCTCCTTCCAATACGAATATGTCCTCAACACGCTTGAAAAGGGAAAACCCTATGCGGGCGAAGCAATGGTGATACTGCCGTTTGAGGACGCAAAGGCGCGACAGTTCCCGTTGATCGGACTGGACAGCGACGCAACGCTGTGGAACCTTACTACCGTTGACGGTGAAAAAGCCGACCTCGACAGCGGCTTCTACATCAGCACGTTGTGCGAAGCCATTTACGGCGTACACAAAGGCGAGCAATTCACCTTCCGCAATATCGCCACGCTGGAGGAACACACTGTCACCGTTGACGGCGTCATCAAGAACGGCTACCAGAGCTATCTGATTACCTCACGGAAAAAGGCGGCGGATATTACCGGACTGGACGGCGACAGTTACAATGCCGTTCTTGCGGAGCGATCGCTCCGTCTGGATACGGACAAAATCTCGGAAATCATTTCGGACACCACCTACGAGAATCAGATGCAGAATATGATCAACGCTATGGCGGGATTGATATATGCCTTTATCGTCATCGGGATGATCATCTGTATTGCCTCGCTCTACGCGACGGTCAACAATATGCTTTCGGAGTGCGGACACAATATTTCCATGCTGAAAGTGCTGGGATTTGAGGACAGCCGCATTCATTCCATGATCCTCTCGTCGAATCACCTGCTGCTCCTTCCGGGTGTGATACTGGGCACCGCTTTTGCATACGGAGGAATGGCGTGGTACTGCGCGGAATTTATAGAGGTAGAGCGGCTGATCATTCCGGCGACACTTAAACCGATCAGCATTGTGCTGACCGCTGTCATCACGGTATTCTGTTATTTCGTATCGCTGGCACTGCTGCGTCGCAAGGTGGATAAGATCGACATGATCGAAGCGTTAAAGGACAATCGAGAATAAGGAGATTTTTCAAAATGGAAAAAGTGACAGTCAGAATCGAAGGCATGATGTGCGGTATGTGCGAAGCGCATGTCAGCGACGTCATAAGACGTATTTATCCCAAAGCAAAGAAGCTTGTCGTTTCGAGAAAGCGCAACGAAGCAACATTTGTTTCCGATGAACCGGTCGATGAGGAAAAGCTCCGCAAGGCCATTGCCGACACGGGCTACACCTTTGTTTCCATGAAATCGGAACCGTATGAGAAAAAAGGCTTATTTGGATAAATTTAGTCACGCTATTATATATGCTGGTATTCAATTGTCAAAGAACAAGAATGGTATTTTCCAACCCATCCACTTGTTTCTCACTTAAAGGCAAAAACACAACCCTTTTTCAAAATATTTTTATATTTTTTCTGTTTGTGACCAATAAATCACCCCTGATCTTTGAAGAAATCAAAATCAGGGGTGATTTTTTAGCAATAATATAAGCGAACTGCCAACACCAAGTATCCATTGATAAAGGTGATGTGTTCGCTTACTGTTGGGTATGGAAGGGCAGTACAAAAAAGATGCCAACTAATCCTTGTTTTGCTTTGCGGTGTTGAGCGTTGCAACCAAGATGCGCTTGATTTCCAGACAATCGGCAATTAGTGAATCGCCTTCTGCTTCAGTGATGTATTCCGACAATACCAGCAGCCTGAGCCAGTACTCGGTTTCAGCCGTTTCTTTCAACGATATTTGAAGTTTTGCTATAAAATCCGCTTTGCTCACGCCGTATATAGCTTCATTGGCATTGGCTCCGATGGATGTACCACTTCGGACGATTTGCTTTGAAATAATGGTTTCATGCTTTTGTTTTATAAGATATTGATTCAGTTTTACAATTCGTGCTGCAAATTTCAGAGCTTTTTCAAGCAAGATACTGTTAGTTGCCATTGATAATCACCACATTTTGTGTTAATCCAAGTTTTAGATAACAGATAATAAATAATAGAGAATAGATAATAATACAACAGCGCGGCGAGGTGTATCGCTTTCACTATTATCTATTATCTATTATCTATTCTCCATTATCTCTTATCTTAGCGGCGTCAGCCGCGCTGCTGGTGGAGGCGAGGAGAATCGAAATTGAATTATAGGCTTTTGTCACGCCTTGATAAATCCCGCAAACCACGGTAAATCGGGCATTTGCGGTTCTTTGCTCTCTGCCGGATGTGGCGTTTTTTAGCTAAAAATCGCACGAATAGTCCCCAAATAGTCCCCCGATTTTGCCGGATGGAAGGATAGTTTTTTTGCAAAAATGCAGAATGAAAACTTGCCAAATCGCAGGATTAATTTTAATGTTTTTCTGCACTTAGTTTTATTTGCAGAATTTAATTGAAATTTCATAAGAAATGTGTTATACTATTCTTAGAGTGGATTGAAATGGAGGTGCGTTATATGCAAAACAGGGTTCTTCCTCGGAACAGGCAGTTTCTTACTGCCAGAGAACTTCAAGGTCACAAACTGAACAACAAGATATATGAGAACACCGCTTACACAGGTGATGCGTCTGATTTCGGCTATATTGCGGCTTATGCTCCAAAGAGTGTGGTCTGCCTGATGAGCGCCGCACGTTTCTACAATCTGACGACCTTCCTTCCGGACGGAATAGACATCGCTATAGAACGCAGCATGAAAATATCGACAATTCCCGACTGGCCGACATTTCATGTATGGTACTTTTCCAAGAAACGCTACGAATCGGGAATTATCACCACATCAGACGGAACTGCCGAATTCCTCATTTACGACAAGGAAAAGACAGTGGCTGATATCCTGTTTTACCGCAACAAAATCGGAATTGAGGAAACCAAAGAAATCATCACCAACTACCTTTCGCTTCCTGACAGAAATCTCAACCAGCTTCACAGGTATGCGGAGATTCTTGGCTGCAACAAAATCCTTTCTACCTATCTGGAGGTACTTCTATGAACGCTGATTCAATCAAGGCAAGGCTGAAAAACTGCTTTGATGAGGGGCAGTTTATACCTCATAACCTTGTTCACGCAGTTCTTTAATCTGTTCAGGTGTAGCTATTACAGGGGATTCTCGCACTCTAACGGAATGCCGCAATCAATAAGCATTTTCTTAGCTATAGTTGCATTGATCCTGTTTTCATCATATCTGTTGTCATCTATCATCAAATCCTCAAGCACTTCAAGAGGGTAAGGCTCAATTTCTCTTATTAACGCTCTAAAACTATCAACTTGTGAACTCGATATAATGGACGCCATCCTGTTCAGTCCCTTTCAGAAAATTTATTTCCGACATGAATATGTCTGTTTGTATCAAACGCAATCAAAAATCCCAATCAATCATTTGCCTCAAATTGTGTAACAACAAATATTCTTCATATAAATCATACTGTAACTTATTTGAAAAATTGCCAAATTCTTACCTTGTATTTTGTCAGTTGTTGGAATTCTATTTCGCATTTTCGAAAAAATTTCGATTTTGCGAAATAGAATTTCCCTCTACTTCTTCTCCTTGTCGCCAAATTTGAGAATGTCCGCAACTGCCTCGGATGCCTTTGCCTGTGCTTCTTCGAAGGTGTGGGCATAGATGTTCAGGGTTGTTGTGGTGTTAGAATGTCCGAAAGCCGCCGAGGTGGTGCGGATGTCCGCACCGGAATTAATGAGCAGCGTTGCGTTGAGGTGGCGCAGGCTGTGAATATTGATCCGCTTCAAGCCGTTTTTCTCGCAAAAACGGATGAGCCATTTCAGCGGGGAATGTGGCGACATAGGCTTACCGTTCCACTGTGTGAACACCCTGTCGTGATCCTCCCATTGATCGCCGATCTGGGCGAATTCATCGCTCTGCCAGTCACGGTACTGCCGCAGCATATCCATCACCGACTCCGGCATCTTCAGCACACGGTTGGAACGGCTGGTCTTCGTCGTGTCGGTGTATGTCCCTTTTCTGTTGGTGTACTGCGAATTGCGGCAGATATGAATGGTGCGGTTTTCAAAGCTGA
>ONID01000071.1 GCA_900317765.1 uncultured Eubacteriales bacterium
CCAAAAAAACGAAAAAAAGTGAAAATCTATTCTCTCCCCCACCGCAATGCCCCTAAAATGAATAAAAGCCGCCTGTATCGAAAATTATTTCACGAAACAGAGCGGCTTTTTGTGAACGGCTGATTGTGATACTAATAAGAAAAGAATCGTAGATTAAATTAACGCCTACCTAATAAGCTGTGACAGGTGATTGTAAAAGTGTAAGAATAGCGTAAATCATGGGGCTTGGCTCATTGATAAACGAAGAATTTTTCTCCGATCGGGGCAGGGAAAATCGTTGTATTGGGCTTTTTCTGTATTCGCCTGAGCCTTTTGCGTGTCGACACTGGTCTTGCTCGGTCGGCTAAAAGCCTCCCTCGTGGGGCTCTGCCCCACTCCCCGCTGGTGGCGCTGCCCCCAGACCCCTGCCAGGGAGCTTGCCCCCTGGACCCCACGCTCGCATACGCTCGCTAATTACGCGCTGCGCTATGCTTTTTTCTTTTTTGTTTTACAATCTCCTGTGATATGCTGTTCGCCCATCAGGCGTTGGGAATAGAGAATCGCTGGTACTTGGTCTGCTCCACGTCAAGGTGATAGGTGCTGTAAATGTGAGCTACTATCGCGGTCTTGTTGAGCTCGAAATTCGGGCAGATGACCGATCTCTTGTTGATCATCTCGGAACGCCAGCTGTTTTTAATCGGGACATTCATAGTCTCGATTTCGTTGTTTAAGTAGGAGGTTCCGTCCACCATCAGACCGAGAATCTGCATTTTGCTCATATTGGTCTGAATCATGGGCAGGAATACGTTGAGCAGCGAATTCAGTTCGCCGGGGCTGGAGTGTTTGATCTTCTTGACAAGAGCCAAAATCACCGTGCGCTGACGCTTGGTGCGGTTGAAATCGCTGTCGATCTTGCGGCAGCGGGCATAGGAAAGCGCCTGTGCGCCGTCGAGGTGCTGCATACCGGGTTCAACATGCTTGGTCTTGTATTTTTCCGATGTGTCGTTCATATACTTGGCTTCGGCTTCGGTGAGTTCTATGTCAACGCCGCCGACATGATTGACGATCTTGCGGAAGTACATGAAGTTCACACGGACATAAAGGTCAACGTCCACATTGAAATTCTGCTTGAGGGTGTCAAAGAGCAGCTGCGGACCTCCATAGGCATAGGCGACATTGAGTCTCGCCCACTGACGGTTGGGAATGAAGACGTACATATCCCTCATGAAGGAGGTGAGCTTGATATTCTTGTCGCGGGTGTTGACCGAAATCAGGATCATGGAGTCGGTATTGCCTCTTTCGTCATAGGTGCCGCCTCTGACGTCGGTGCCGATCAGAAGTATGTTCAATACGTCCTTTTTGGGTATGTCAATCATGGATTCGGTGAAGCCCTCGATGGTGGTGGTTTCAATATAGCTCTCGGGACTGGAATAAATGATGTCATCATCTTCACGGTAATCGGTATCGCTGATGTTGTCGTATATCTCAAAATCATCCGCCGCTTTGTAATCAATGAGATTGAGCAGTCCGTTGAAATAAAGCACGCCCGCAACCACAAAGATCAGCAGCAGCGCCGCGGTGCATTTCAAACCGAATTTCACCCAGCCCCCCGCTGTTTTTCTCTTGGCCCAGTAATACAAAGCGCTGTGGTTTTCGTGCTGCGGCAGGTCGTTGGCATTGTTCGCCAGGACAAACAGATCGACAGAATCGTCTGTTTCAGGCACTTCCAATGTTTCCGACGCAGCTTCAACCGCTTCTTTTGCGAATATATCTTCCTCGTCGCCTGCAGGGATATACGAAACATCATCAGAGGAAATCACGCTGAATTCGCCTTCCGCTTCCTCTTCGTCCTCCTCGTCATCATCGCCTTCGAAAGTATAATCGTCATCGGGCTCGACATATTCCGAATGGGATTCATCCGAATACTCGTCATCTTCCTCGTCTTCAAAATACTTTCCTTCGCAGTTCCCGAAGAATGCCACTTCTTTTTCTTCCATATAGACGCCCGCATCGTCGGAATACTCTTCGTCATCCTCGTCGTCGGAATACTCTTCGTCGTCCTCGTCGTCGGAATACTCTTCGTCGTCCTCGTCGTCGGAATACTCTTCGTCGTCCTCGTCGTCGGAATACTCTTCCTCGTCCTCATCGTCGGAATACTCTTCCTCGTCCTCATCGTCGGAAAAATCTTCCTCGCCCTCGTCGTCGGGATACTCTTCCTCGTCCTCGTCGTCGGGATACTCTTCGTCGTCCTCGTCGTCGGAATACTCTTCCTCGTCCTCATCGTCGGAATACTCTTCCTCGCCCTCGTCGTCGGAAAAATCTTCCTCGCCCTCGTCGTCGGAATATTCTTCCTCGTCCTCATCGTCGGAATATTCTTCCTCGTCCTCATCGTCGGAATATTCTTCCTCGTCCTCATCGTCGGAATATTCTTCCTCGTCCTCATCGTCGGAAAAATCTTCTTCGTCCTCGTCATCGGAATACTCTCCGACATCATCTTCAGAAGAATCTCCATTATCGTCAGAGGCTTGGGAATAAACATTTTCATCGTCGCCGGAAATATCATCTTCCAGGGACTGGGAAGCAACGACTGCGTCAGCATCGGAATGACCGCTGTCACCGGACACAAACGCGCCGCTGAAATCCCTCCCGGGGACCTCGTCGCTGTCGTGGAAATATTCCTCGGAATCGTCGAAGCCGTCGGGATAACTCCCATCGTCCTTTTCCGGTTCTTCTATGCAGAATATATCCTCGGGAGCCGGTGTATAGAGCGGCTCATCGTTTGCCGCCGCCAATTCAAACAGATCCACCGTCAATCCGTCATCCGCGTCCTCCACATCGCCTGTGGAAGGCACATCCTCCGCCTGATCGGCCATATCAAAAAGATCGACGTTTTCGCCTTCCGCCGGAACGCCGGAAATCGTATCTCCTGTCATTTTTTTGCTGTCATTATTCATGTCCATCACAAATGATCTCCCTTCAGGGTGCGTAATCGACAAACGTGTCAAAAAAACTCAACAACATATTTACAGTCTGATAGAATTGATATAATACAGTATTATAACACACATCAGCGATGAAGTAAATATCTTTTGTCGAAAAAAATAACAATCATACGGTTATATAAATTCCACAATAAATGAATGATCAAATTATTGATTATTACTATTCTGAGGGGCGATAACGGTGACATCGTCCACAAACCGGGTAATGGTCCACATGGAGAAAGACGCCTCTATTTCATCGCCGTTGCCGTCTTTTCTTCCGAAAAGCTCCGCACGCTGTGTGAGGGAATCCGAATCATTGACAATGAATGTGGTAGAATCCTTAAAACCTCTGTAGCCGTATATTACATAGCAGTGACCCGAAACGCCATAGGGGCGGTCGCTGTACTGTGCCAGTACGATACAGCCTTTGTCAAGCGCATTTTTGATATTTTCGAGCGTCGCATCCTCTACGGTATAGGGCACATGGTATGCCTTCAGACCGCCGCGCAGTTCATACGCGGTCCAGCCCTCGTCGTAATTACTCGTGTTGCGCATTTTCTCCACAGTGGCTTTGCTGTTGCGGTCATACCAATGGGAAGCCATTGTCGCTATCGACGGCATGCAGTTGATCGCAGAATACTGTCCCGTGTCCTTCTGCGAAAAGAACCAGTCGTATTCGCGGTCATTCATGACTGTGATGGTTTCAAATTCTTTGTCGTCATCGGAACGGCTGTTGAAATATTCCGCTATTTTTGCCGCCGATACGATCACATCCTCGTTGGTGTAGAGCCCGTCCCAGGCGTAATCATTGGAATATGCCCAGTCGTTGTAGCGGGTGGTCAGATAACACTGCGCCGAAGCAATGGCGTTGAACACCGTGAGCCCTTCCGAAGGCGCAAACAGGGTGGAATCGCCGTAATACTGCATGAATCCGTGCGTCACGGCACGTCTGACCCAGATGCTGTCGAAGCAGTCTTCCACACGTTCGAGCTTATTGTCGCCGTATTTCATCGAGTAATGCGGACCTTCCTTCGTGTACCTGCCGAGGAATTCCGCCGCGTCCCTGCGCGTGAAGGAAGAATCGGTCATCTCCATCGTGCGCAGAATCTCATCGGTGTCCACGGTCCCGAGCGTGCCCCAGATCTTGTCGGATTCATCCACCTCGTGCACCCGCATGGCTTCAAAAAGAGTGTGCAATATCCCGGCAAAATCCTCTCCCGTGACGGTTTCGCTCTGTCTGCCGTACACGTCCCGCTCGATGTCGGTGAAGACCTTGGAGGAGAGGGTTGACATGCGGTAAAGATACACAGTGTCGTCAAAAGAGTAATCAGCGTAGCCATAAAAATCTTTCAGTCCGAGCAGATACGCCTTTTTGAGAAGTGGCTCAGCGTCCACAGTAACCTCGGAAACATCGGTTTCTTTCCCCGCCATGTACTCGTACAGCTTCACAAATACCTCCACGGCGTTTCTCTCGGTGGAATTCTCCCCGAGCGTAGCGGGATCAAATTCCATCCCGAAACGGTTCATGAGAATGGCGCCTTCGGCAATGTCCGCCGAATTCAGCCATGTCAGATCATCATCTTCGAGCACCTTGACGGTATTCAGACCCGAAATATTGACCGTTTTCAGCTCAAGCGTATCGCGGTTGTCGGAAAGAAGCATCGTCACGGCATACTGTGTGCCTAAAAGTCCGCCTTTTTTCTCGTTCAACCTGTATTCCACATGGATTCTGCCGTCGGAGTCCGCGGTAATCTGCGAGATCTGTCCCGCAACGGGCAGAAACGCGTCACGGAGCTTTGCATTGATGGATTCGCTCATGAGAAAACCATCTACCACAGGCAGAACCGCGTTGTCCTCCGCTGTCGAAGTGCCGAGTGACGCCTCCTTCATGAAGGAGGTGCACGAAGTCAGCGACAACGAAATCACCATCGCCGCCGCAACCAAAATCGCTTTTACTCTGATACCGTTCGATTTCATATCAACCAAACCCCACAACCATAGAAAATTTTAAATACAGATCACTGAACGTCAGCCGCCAATTCCGAAGCCCTTTTCCGCAGGGCGGCTTGGGAATTTTCCAGGCTTTCATCGCACACCTCGACGAGAAGAGTCTGGAGGATCCTGCCTATTTCCGGACCTTTCGGAATGCCCATTGCCATCAGATCCCCGCCGTTGACGGAAAGGTCACGCAGCGTCAGACAGAGACTTTCCGCCGTCATCTCATCGAGCATGCCGACAGCCTGATCCAGTTCCCCGAGTAGCGGAGCTGCAAGCGCCTCCGCTTGTCCGGATAAATCCGCGCGGTGGAGCACAAAGAGCTGCCGCAGGGATTCCTCTCCGTATTTGGACATCCACCTGCGCAGCAGCCTGCGGTCGGGCATGATCCGGTCATCGTGATGCTCCACCAGAAACAGCACCCGTTCCCTTGTCCGGTTGTCGGTGCGTATGCAGCTGTCAAAGATTCCTTGCGCTATCTCACGGCTTTTTGCCGCGTGTCCGTGAAAATGCCCTTTTCCGTCCTCGCCCCTCGTAAAGCATGCCGGCTTGCCGACGTCGTGAAGCAGTGCCGCCAGCCGCATGACCCTATCGGGAGGGGAAGCGTCCACCACGCGCACCGTGTGTTCCCAGACATCGCAGTCGTGATGCGGGTTGTGCTGCTCAAAGCCGAATGTCCTGCCGATCGGCGGGATGATGCAGGCGATCACATCGCTGAATTCCCGCAGGACATGTCCCGCGCAGCGACCGCAGAGCAGTCCGAAAAGCTCCTGTGTAATCCGTTCCACGGCAATCCTGGAGAGCAGACCCTTGCAGCGGTGAATGGACTCCGCGGTAGCGGGTTCTATGGAAAAGCCCAATCTCGAAGCGAACCGCAGCGCACGCAGGATACGCAGCGCATCCTCACCGAACCGCACATCCGGCTCACCGACGCAGCGGATAATGCCCTTCCGAAGGTCCTCCTCTCCCCCGAACAGATCGAGGAATCCCTTGTCGGGGGAATACGCCATCGCATTGACGGTAAAATCCCGTCGGCTGAGGTCTTCCCGGATGTCGGCGGCGAAGGTGACGCTGTCGGGATGCCTTCCGTCGGAATAATTCCCGTCCACGCGGTAGGTAGTGACTTCCACCGGCATGCCGTCGGAAAGAACCGTGACGGTGCCGTGCCTGAGACCCGTTCCGATCACCCGGAAGCCATCGAACGCGGCGATCACCCTGTCGGCAGTCGCATTGGTGGTCACGTCGAAGTCCTTGGGGGGCAAACCCATGAGATGATCCCTGACGCAGCCTCCGACCAGCCATGCTTCAAAGCCCTCGCGGGCAAGCACCCGCAGCACATCCGTCACACCGGCGGGAATATTGAATTTTTCACTTGAATTCACATGACACATAAAGCCGATACCCTTTTTCCTTCACACAATCACAAAAAACGCCCTTGTAATTCAGCGAATATTCATATATAATGATTATATCACGCCTTCTCCATAATTACAATAACAATTTTTACGCAAAACGGTGATTCACACGGACAACAACAATCGAATTGACACAGAACGTTTTCAATACGCGTTGTCTTTGTACAATGCATCAAAATCTCACAACAACAGGGCGGAACCGGGTTCCATCGGGACTTTAGGGGAGAAATCTCTCCACGCCGTTCTCAAACTGTATTACGAGCCGGACAGCAGTCGGCACGAGCTTCCCGTCGGGGAGCACATCGCGGACATTGTGGGCGAAGAGGGCGTCATCGAGATACAGACACGCCGCCTGTCAGCCCTGAAGAACAAGCTGAAATCCCTTCTGGAGATCTGTCGCGTGACAGTCGTTCATCCGATCATCACCGGCAAACGGATCATCAGTGTCAGCGGAGAGACAGGGGAGGTCATCTCCGTACGGAAATCGCCCAAGCACGGCACCCTCTACACCGAAATGCGGGAAATCTACGCCCTGCGGGAACACCTGACGGAGGAAAATCTCACGCTGAAGCTCCCTCTGCTCACAGCCGACGAATACCGGACCTACGGTGTCAGAACCAACCGCCGCAAAAAACAGCGCACCAAAAGGGGCGAATACATCTCGGACATCATTCCCACCGATATTATTGACGAAATTACCCTCGCCCAATCATCGGATTATGCCATTCTCATGCCGCAAGGTCTGCCGGACGCATTCGGCGTGCGGACATTCGCGGAGGCAGCGGGCACCGACGAACCGTCCGCGCGCATGGCGATCAACCTTCTCGTGCGGACGGGACACCTGCTTCACTGCGGCAAGGAAGGAAACGCCCGCATTTATTCTCCCACATGACAAAGGGATATAGTTTGTATAAATTATTTATAATTATTTGCAAAATTACATTGATTTTTGCCGAAACGTGTGTTATAATGTTTGCAATCAAATGCGGGGGAACGAATGGATCCGCCGCATAAAAAAACGGAGGTATATTTCAATGAAAAAACTTCTTTCCGAATTCAAAGAATTCGCACTCAAGGGCAATATGCTCGATCTGGCTGTCGGCGTGCTCATCGGCTCGGCTTTTTCCGGACTGGTAACATCTCTTACCGACAACATCATTCAGCCTATTCTCAACTGCTTTGCCTCTCCTGACGCAGCCGGAGCAAGCAAGCTCGCCATCAAGGTATGGCGACTGGATATGCCCATCGGTCAGTTCATTTCCGACGTTCTGAACTTCATCATCATGGCGTTTGTCATCTTCATGATCGTCAAGGGCATCAACAAGCTCAGATCCCTCGGCAAGAAGGAACAGGAAGAAGTCGCTCCCACCACCAAGGTCTGCCCGTTCTGCAAGTCCGAAATCTCCATCGAAGCTGTCAAGTGCCCGCACTGCACCAGCGAGCTTCCCGTTGAGGAAAAGGCCGCAGAGGAGACCGTTCCCGCTGAAAAGCCCGAAAAGCCCGCAAAGAACAACAAGTTCGGCAAAAGAAGATAAAGCGTCTTCTGTCCGATGAAACCAAACTACTTACAGCAAATGCTCAGCCGTGATAAGAATTACCGCAACGCGTTTGTGCTTGCCGTCGCCGTGCCGATCTTCTGCGCTGCGGCGGCAGCTTTGGTATTATGGGGGCGCAGACAGTTCGGGGTGCTGTTCATGCCCTGCGGCATCAAGCAGCTCACCGGCTACAACTGCTTATCCTGCGGAGCGACCCGCGCCACATTTGCCCTGCTCAGGGGCGATATTGCCGGAGCGATCTATTACAATCCCCTTTACGTCGTCTTTCTGGTGTATCTGATATTTCTCTATGTGAGATTGGCAATATCGCTCACGGTCAGACCCTATCACAGATTTGTCATCCGATTGGACCGGAAACGCGCGCTGCTTGTCGCCGCGATCATCGCAGCATTCACGGTCATCCGGAATCTGCCGTTTTATCAGGCTGTGTTTTTTTAAACGTCATTCCCTCAATACAGTAAGGAGAACTCAACCATGTCAACACAAAAGAAGAACACCAATCACAGAACCAACAATCCGCCGCATAAAACCGTCACATCCTCTTCGAACGGAAAGAAGAAGCTGACGGCAGCCCAGCGTAAGGAACTGGAACGCCAGCAGAGAATCACACAGGTGCTGATCGTCGTGGGAAGCATCGTCGTGGCGGTCATTTTCATCATCATTTTCCTCTCGGTCTATGGAGACAACAGCAGCTCCAAAACAAATTATACAAGCGACACAGCGGATCAAACGAGCAGTTCATCCGCGGTCGACAGCACGATCTATCCCGCCTCGGAGAAATTTGAAACAGCTCCCGACGGCGAACAGCTCAAAAAGCCCGCCAAGGGAGAAGAAGTCGCCGTGCTGGAAACCAACATGGGCACGATCAAAATCAGACTCTTCCCGAAATATGCGCCGACAGCCGTCGAGAATTTCAAAAAGCTCATCAAGGAAGGCTATTACAACGGCATCATCTTCCACCGCGTCATGAACGACTTCATGATTCAGGGCGGTGACCCGACCGGCACAGGCACCGGCGGTAAGTGCGCGTTTGAGGGCTACGAGACCTTCGGGGACGAATTCGGGCGCAACCTCTACAACTTCCGCGGAGCAGTTTCGATGGCCAACACAGGCGCAGCCGGTTCCAACAGCAGCCAGTTCTTCATTGTGCAGACCAAGAAGGCGCAGTATTACACCCTGGGCGACAAGGAAGGATTCATCAAGAACGGCGGCGCGAAGTGGGCAGCCGAACAGTATGAAAAAAGCGGCGGAACCGCTTATCTTGACGGACAGTTCAAGAGTGTCACCGGCAGCGGTCATACGGTATTCGGACAGGTGTACGAAGGACTCAAGGTGGTAGACAAGATTGCCGCGGTCGAGGTTGACGCAAGCAACAAGCCGCTCAAGGACGTCGTGATCAAAAAAGCATATCTCACCAAGGTCAAGTAAGCAGGGTTCGGATTGATCAGAAGGATCAGATTGAACTCCCCGAACGAAAAAAACTTTTTATTGACAAGCCGCATTTGATGTGCTATAATTATCAGGCTTTGATTAAAAGCGCGACAATCGTTTGCGCTTTTAATCAATACCGAGGTGTAACTCAGCTTGGTAGAGTGCCTGGTTTGGGACCAGGATGCCGCAGGTTCAAGTCCTGTCACCTCGACCAACAGCGCGGCTAAAGCCGCTAAGATAAGAGATAATGGAGAATAGATAATAGATAACAGTGAAAGCGATAACCTTCGCCGCGCTGTTGTATTATTATCTATTCTCTATTATTTATTATCTATTATCTGAATTTTGAATTAACCAAAAGGCGGTGATTATCAATGGCAACTAACAGTATCTTACTTGAAAAGACACTACAATTCGCTGCACGAATTGTAAAACTGAATCAATACCTCATTAAACAAAAACACGAAACAGTTATTTCAAAGCAGATTGTCCGCAGCGGCACATCAATCGGTGCTAATGCCAATGAAGCGATATATGGTGTCAGTAAAGCTGATTTTATTGCAAAACTTCAAATATCCCTCAAAGAAACAGCCGAAACCGAGTACTGGCTGCGATTGCTGGTGATGTCGGAATACATCACCGAAGCAGAGGGCGATTCGCTTATCAACGACTGTCTGGAAATCAAGCGGATTCTGGTTGCGACACTCAACACCGCCAAGCAGAACAATAAGTAGTTGGCATCTTTTTTGTTCAACCCTTTCAGCCATAAACCGCGCAAAACGGGCGTTTTTCACTAACGTCAGCTTTGCGCGGTTTTGCTTTTGCCCTGTAAAAACGGCTTTTTACATAGATTTTACATAACTTCATATTCAGTTTTATCTTTTTTATCGTCCAGAATCAAATATAACTTTCCCAAATCATCGGACTATAGAAAAGGCCTAAAATCCGTGGATTCCTAAAGAAGGGGAATACATGTAGAGGAACCAGAGGGAAAAATC
>ONID01000009.1 GCA_900317765.1 uncultured Eubacteriales bacterium
ACACGGTTCTGATCGAATGCTTCAACGGGGACGGCATCACCGGCAATCCCTACTGGCTGCTGAAGGAAATATGCGCCGATGAACGGCTGAAAAATTACAATATTTACGTCGCGTCGAATCCGAAATATTTTCATTCCGTCTGCAAAACATTGAATCAGCACGCATTTACACGCGCAAAGGCTGTCGCCAAATACGACAAGCTCTATCTGAAGCTGTTGGCCTCGGCGAAATACCTCATCACCGACGTGTCGCTTCCGATCTTCTTCATCAAGAAGCCGGGACAGATACTTCTCAACACATGGCACGGCACGCCGCTCAAAGGGCTCGGACGTTCCATTAAGGACAACCCGCACACCATAGGCAATGTGCAGAGAATTTTCCTGATGTCGGATTACCTGCTCTATCCCAACCGCTTCACTTTCGACAGAATGCGGGAAGACTACATGATCGCGCCCTTCTTCAAGGGAAAATATGTGCTGTCCGGCTATCCGAGAAACGATATTTTATTTATCGCCAATGCAGCACAATCGGTTCGTAAGAAGTTAGGGCTTGGCGGAAAACGTATCGCCGTGTATATGCCTACTTACCGCGATTGCACTGACGATAACGAAAAGAATTATCATGACAAAATGCTCTCCGACGCGCTTCAGGCGCTGGACCGTTCCGAGGATAAAAACATCGTCGTAATCGCAAAGCTGCACCATTTGGCCGCCGGAAGCATTGATTTCTCCGGTTTTAAACGCGTCATTCCCTTCCCATCCGAATATGAGACTTATGAAGTCCTCGCCGCCGCTGACTGCCTGATCACCGACTATTCCAGCGTCATGTTCGACTTTGCCGACACGGGGCGCAAGATCATTCTCTACGCCTACGACAGCGAAAATTATCAGAACACCCGCAGCATGTATTTCCCGATTGAAGAGCTGCCCTTTCCCATCGTCACCGACGCCGCTTCGCTTGTCAGGGAAGTCAACGCCGCCCAATACACGCGTTACGGTGAAGCAATGAAGAAATTCACCCGGTTTGACAGCCCCCATTCCTCCCGAAAGCTCATCGACCTGCTCTTTTTCGGCAAAAGCTCCGATGGAATGGAGATCATCGACGGTTCCGAATATCACAACGGCAAGCCGAATATTCTGATCTACGCCGGCACGCTCATTAAAAACGGCATCACCACAGCCCTCATGGGAATTCTGGAAAACACCGACACATCAGAATACAATTACCTGCTGACCTTTTATCAGAAGCTCATGGATGAGAATAAAACCTCCCTCCACCGACTCGGGAAGGACGTCGGCTATATCGGCATGCCGGAGGGCAAGCCCATTACTTATTATGAGGCTGTCTGTCAGTATCTTTATTTTCATTACAACCTTAACCTGCGGTTCACCAGAAACGCCGTTAAAAAAATATCCCAACGCGACGCGCTGCGCTGCTTCTGCGGAATTGATTTTCACGCCGCTATCCACTACACCGGCTACGAAAAGAACGTCATTCACCTCTTCAACGCCATGGACACGCGCAGGATTATATATGTCCACAACGACATGCTGCGTGAAACAAGCTCAAAGGGAAACATTCACCGCCTTTCCATCATGACGGCTTATCAGCAGTTTGACAGGATCGCCGCCGTGCGGGAATCCATGCGTTCCGAAATCAGCGGCTACATTGCAGCCGATTCCACAGACCGCATAGCCGTCGCCCATAATCTCAACAACATCGGTTATATCAAAGCCCGTGCCGCCGAACCGCTCGTTTTTGACGGCGACACATTCTGCAATGTCAGCTTTGAGAGAGCGGCGGAAATTCTCGCCATGCCCGACGCGGTCAGATTCATCGACATAGCCCGCTTTTCTCCCGAAAAGGGGCTGGACAGGCTGGTGGACGCTTTCACAGTCTTTCAGAAGGACCATCCAAAAGCGTATCTCTTCATCATCGGCGGCTACGGTGCGGCCTTTGAAGCGCTCCGTACACAAATCGAAAACTGCGGCTGCGGCAATATTGTTCTGATCAAATCCATCAGCAATCCCTATCCCATTCTTGCAAAATGTGACGCTTTCGTTCTCTCGTCGAGATACGAAGGGCTTCCCATGACCATCATGGAAGCGCTCATCCTGCAAAAGCCCGTTGTCTCCACGGAAATTCCCGGTCCCGCTGAATTCCTGCGCGAGAACGGCTGCGGACTTCTCGTGGAGGATTCCACTGAGGGTGTACTCGACGGGCTGAACGCCTACTTTGACGGACGGCTCAAAGCGCTGAACGCCTTCGACGCGGAAGGCTTCAATCAGAAGGCTTTGGAGGAATTCTGCGACCTGATAAAATAAAACTGTTTCATACCCGCGTTAGTTCGGCTGCCGGTTCACTGCGAACCGGCAGCCCTTTTTTGCGTCCTGTCATGCGAGGGAATGAAGTGTCATATAATTTTACTACAAGGAGGCATAGTCAATATGAAGAAAAGCAATATCGGCATCATATGCAGGGGAATTGCGCTGATTATTCTCGGCGTTCTGGTACTGCATATTCCTTCCGGCTGCAAAGGCGGCGGACGGGAGAATAACAACATTCCCGACAAGGGTGAAAGAATCGTCTACAGCGACACACGGTACAGAATGGTGCAGGGAGAAGCCATCCGCCAATCATCACCCGTCAAGGGTCGTGAATACGTTTTTATTCCGCTGACCCTGAGCAACACCAGCGGAACGGGAATCATATTCAGCACGCGGGTCTGCGTCACGGCTTACGCCCTGCCGTCCTGCGAAAACTGTCCGCATTCCAGCGACGCGTTCTCGTACGGCAAGCAGCACATAGAGGACTTCCGGTTCTTCGACGGCATCATAGTTTCCGGACGTGAAACCGCCGGCTGGCTGGCATTTGACCTGCCGGAAGGCTCCCAATCGGTGCACATCGACTTTTCAACAGGCATCAACGAGGGCGAATGCATATCGTTTGACTGCAAAATATGAATAAATTTAGACATAAATAAGAAAACATATAAAATAATATAAATAACATTAAAAAAATTATTGAAATCTCCAAAACGGTGTGATATAATGTTCAACAAGCGACGTATGAGATTGTATGAAGATTATATTGACATTTAACAACCCCCATTATTCAGATATACAAATTGTACACCGTTTAAACTTTGCTAAAAAATCCTTTTACAAAAGGAAAAAACAAAAATTGGAAAGAGGTAGTTCAAATTGAAACAGTATCCCGCAGACAAGATCAAAAACATTGTCGTCACAGGCCACGGCAACTCAGGAAAGACTTCGCTGGTGGAGGCAATGCTTTATATATCCGGCGCCACCGACAGAATGGGAAAGACAGCCGACGGCACCGCCGTCTGCGACTTCGACCCCGAAGAGATCAAGCGCAAATGTTCGGTATCCGTTGCTGTCGCCCCCGTTGAATGGAAAAACGTCAAGTTCAACATGATCGACGTCCCCGGTCTTTTTGACTTCGAGGGTGCTGTCGCCGAGGGTTTCCGCGCCGCGGAGTGTGCCCTGATCAACGTTTCCGGTAAATCCGGCGTTGCCGTCGGTTCCGAAAAGGCATACGCCAGAGCCACCAAGGCCGGCATGGCAAAGGTCATTTTCGTCAACAAGCTCAATTCCGAAAGCGCTGATTTCTACAAGGTCTTTGAACAGCTCAAAGCCTCCTTCGGTCCCACCGTCAGTCCGATTGTTGTTCCCCATATGAACGGTCATCAGGTGGATTGCTATATCAACCTGCTCGAATACAAAGCATACCGCTACAACGGCACCAAAGCCGAAGAAGTTCCCATGCCCGACATGGGACACCGTCTCGAGGGTCTTCGCACAGCTATCAGCGAAGCCATCGCAGAGACGGATGACGAACTCATGGAAAAATACTTCTCCGGTGAGGAATTCACTCCCGAAGAATATATACTCGGTCTGACACAGGGCGTCCGCTCGGGTTCCATCACTCCCGTCTACTGCGGCGCATCCCAGACCGGTGAAGCCATCGATCAGCTGATGAACGGCATGAGCTGGCTGGTTCCCTCTCCCACGGAGTGCGAGCCTGAAGTCGGCACCGACGCCAACGGCTCTCCCGTGGAATTGCCCGTCAGCGAAAGCGCGCTTCCCGCCGCTGTCATCTTCAAGACCGTCGCCGACCCGTTTGTGGGCAAGCTCTCCTACTTCAAGGTAGTCACCGGCAAGGTCTCGCCCGACAGCATGCTGCTCAACATGCGCACCGGCAGCACTGACAAGATCGGCAAGCTCTTCACCGTCTGCGGCAAGAAGCAGTCCGACACGCCTTATGTCGGCGCGGGCGACATCGGCGCAGTGGCCAAACTCACAGGCGCTGTCACAGGCGACACCCTCTGCGCTCCCGCACGTCCCGTCACGCTCGAAGGCGTTGACTATCCCGCTCCTTCCCTTTCGATGGCTGTCATTCCGGTCAACAAGGGCGACGAGGAAAAGATCGCACAGGGCATGATCCGTCTGACAGAGGAAGATCCCTCCATGCACTTCGGCACCAACACCGAAACCAACCAGATGATCGTCAGCGGTCAGGGCGAACAGCACATTGACGTTATCATTTCCAAGCTCAAGAATAAATTCGGCACCGACGCAAAGGTCGAGAAGCCCCGCATCGCCTACCGCGAAACCATCCGCGGCAAGGTGGAGATTCAGGGCCGTTACAAGAAGCAGTCGGGCGGTCACGGTCAGTTCGGCGACGTATGGATCCGCTTCCAGCCCAGCGAGGCGGAAGGTCTGGAATTCACCGAAGAGGTTGTCGGCGGCGCTGTTCCCAAGAACTTCTTCCCGGCAGTCGAAAAGGGTCTTCTGGACTGCATGAAGACCGGTTCCCTCGCAGGTTATCCGATGGTCGGCGTCAAGGCCACCCTTTACGACGGTTCCTATCACCCGGTTGACTCCTCCGAAATGTCCTTCAAGACAGCCGCTTCCCTCGCATTCAAGAACGGTATTCCCAAGGCCAACCCCGTTCTGCTCGAGCCTGTCGGTGAGCTGCACGCCTACGTTCCCGGCGACAACATGGGCGACGTCATGGGCGAACTCAACAAGCGCCGCGGCCGCGTGCATCTGCAGGAACTCATCGCAGAAGTGCCTATGGGCGAGATGTACGACTTCGCCACCTATATGCGCCAGACCACACGCGGCAGAGGCTACTTCACCTTCGAATTCGTCCGCTACGAGGAAGCTCCCTTCTCCGTACTCCAGGAGCTCCAGAAGGACAAGGCGGAATAAGGCGCTCACATTCGTTGCCTTAGCGAATAGTATCGGAAGGGCTTCGCCCTTGGAATAAACAAATTAACCGCCCCGGCTTTTTCTTCCGAATTGATGGAAGGAAATCCGGGGCGGTATTCATCATCATTAACCTCTCTGTTTCAGCCAATTGATATATCCGACCGACTTGCTTTCTACTTCGGCGGCAACCGATTGTCCGAGAATCTCCTGTCCCACTGCGTTGGGATGAAATATTGAGCCGTCCGACATTTTATCATCGATTGCAAAAGTCTGAGGATTATAATTTTGTCTGTTAAATCCAAAGTTATTTGAATCAATATAAACACACTGCAACAATTCACACACTTCTCTCATAGCATCCTCGTAATCCTGATAGGTGCCATGTTTGTTGACGTTGACTGTGGTGCAGTTTCCCCTCACAAAATACCAAGGAGACAGGCAAAAAACAAGAGCATATGGGTATCTCTGGTGTATTTTCCGAATGGTATTGGCATAAGCTCCTCTCCATGTTCCTGTATCATCGGATGACAGCTCGCTGTGCCCGTCCCAATTACCCAGAGGAACATTTGCCTGAAAATCATTGACTCCCATCGCAATCATTATTATATCAGGGTCTGTATTTCCCTTGTGCAGATTTGTGCACCTTGTGTCGTCAACTGCCGGGGTAATGTCCTTTGTCCATGACACATTGCTGACGGCGCAACAGCTCGAAGCGCGCGCTTCGATGACGAGCGGTTCCGCTCCCAACCGATCACACACCTGCTTCCACCACATCGAATTGACCGACGGAATTTTTGAGGGCGTATAATAGGTGTTATTCTCAGACCAGCCCTTATAGGTGCTGATACTGTCGCCAAGGACGGATAGCTTCAACCCCTGCCACGGCTTTTCATCTGATTCGTTCTGCCTGAAGGTGACAACCGCTATGTCAGAATTCAGCTTGTTTCCGAATTTGTCTGAAATCTCACAGTACAGCTGAATACCGTTCCATGTCTCATTGGGCAATACCGTTTCACTAGCGGCGATATGGTTTTTCCACACGGAAAATGAACTTTGACCGATTTTCTTGAAAAACCACCGATAGCTTAATCCGTCTCCTGTGGCTTTGACTGATAGAGTGATTTTTTCGCCGGTCTGAATGCAACGGCTCTGCGGCTGTTCCGTGATTCGGATCTCACCGGCGAATGTGATCGTCGCCACATCGGATTGAACGGTATGGCCGGCGCTGTCCTTAATGACGCAATAAAACTGTATACCATCCCATGTATCGTTAGATGCTGCCGTTTCTTTTGCATTCGCATGACCCTTCCAAACAGAGAACGACGTCTGCTCCTTCTTTTTATAATACCACTGATATTGCAGTCCTTCGCCTGTCGCCAAAACGGAGATGGTAATGGAACTGCCCCTTTTTACGGTCTGATCGGCGGGCTGTTCGGTAATCAACAGGGTGGATGCTGCCTGCACAAATTCCGAACGGGCGGCAAGCTCAATCACATCTGACTTAACGGGGTATTTTTTTCCTTCCAAAACAGGTCTGATTCCCACAATAGAAATCACCGCCGCAAGGCTGACTGCCATAATTCCTCTGAATTTCATAATATTATTCCTTTCACATACATCTTCTTATTATGTTTTTGTCGGTTACATTAGACTTACATTTTTCTAATAATATTTTAACCTGTTTCATAATAAAAGTCAATATTTTTCCCATAACATCATGAAATAATTTCCAGCAAAACCGACCGCGGCCTCAATTATTTCCCCAGAGAAAAACAACATACATCTTGCATTTGTCATTGCGATGTGTTATGCTATATATAAACTCATTCTCCATTTCCATGTTAAAGAAGTGAATTGCCATGACTTGTAAAAACTGCGGTGCTGCGGTGGGCGCAGATGATAAATTCTGCCCTGTCTGCGGCGTGTCCACTGCCGAAAAGAAAAAACCGAATTTCTGTATGCACTGCGGAGAAAGACTCGCTCCCGACGACCGGTTCTGTCCCGGCTGCGGATGGGAAATCGGTGAACCCAAGCCGCAACCCGAGGAACAAAACCGCAATATCTCCGCTTCGCGGCTTTATTACAAGCCCCGGCGCAAGGTGCTGGATATAAAATCCGTCATCTGGGTGACGCTTCTCCTGCTCAGTGCCGGAACATTCCTCGCCGGCACGCTGCTGCACTGGTGGAAACTGTGAATGTTCCCCCGCTTACCGTCTGAATATGCTCATGCTGCCCCTGCAGTTTCTTTTCGTGTCTCTCCAATGACGCACGACAGAACCGCAGGGGCAGTTTTTTATCCTGACCTATGAAGCCTGGTCACACAGCTTTCCTATCGCGCAGTTGTGACGGTACCAGACCGTGCGTTCCGAAAGATGCATGTCGTCGCCGATCTCCAAAAAGGTCTTTCCCTCCACATAATGCAAAAACAGCACGCCGCGTTCCTCGCTGTCGCTCAATCTGTCGATCATCTCCACGATCTCACGCTCCGATTGCTCCGCTTCCTCTACCTTCCGGATGTAAAAGTCGGCCAGGTCGTTCAGCATCTCCACCACCCGTTCCACACGATCCGCAATGTCTCCCGATCTCACGTTGGCGCCGCTCATGACGACTGCTTTGACGTCATATATATCATTCCGCTTGTCGGATATCCTTTTGTGCAGCCGCTGGCATTCAAGACGCAAGCCTCTGTACTGTTTGAACATCTTTATGATTTCCTGCCTGTTCATTTTCCTTCACCCTTTCATTCTCTGCTCTTCTTTCTTTTTCTTCCTGCCGCAATCTCATCTCCCTTTCTCTCTCAGCTTCCCGCTTGATGGCAAAAACGATGGTTCGGATTTGTCTGATCAGCTCCAGCTTTTTCATGCAGGGAGTGCACATTCCGCTCAGATTGGTTGTCTTGCACCCGCAATACTGACAGTACATTTTTCTTGACATAATCAATTCCTCCTACTGATAAAGTCTAATCGGTTTGGTTGCCTGTCCGTTTCAGAAGAACGCTCATGGGAATGTCCGGAAAGACCGTCCGCAGCAAAAGCAGCTCCTTCCATCTGAATTCCACGCTTCCCCGCAACCGTCTGCCGAGTGAAGAAACACTCATACCAAGCGTCTGCGCAAGCTCCCTCCTTGTCAGACCGCTTTCCGAAATAGCAGAAATGAGATTGGGAAACAGCGGAAAAGTATCATTTTGCATAGGGGACAGATCCTCCTTACAGCGTATTAATTCTATTAACGGAATTTATATTTTTATTATAATACCTCTAAACGCATTTGTCAAGTATTTTAGAAAAATTAATTTAATTAATTCCAATAAGGGAATTATTACTGCTTGACAGTCTTATCGAAATATGATAATATAGGAGTATAAGGCAATCATACCACATCCTATTCCAATGCAGACGGGTGATCAACATGACATTCAACGAATACATCAACAAACGTCGGAAGGAACTCGGCATGACAGTCGACGAGCTGGTGGAACGCTCGGGACTTCCCAAGGGCACTGTCAGCAAGATTACTGCCGGCATCAACACCAATCCAAAGCTCACAACCATTGAGGCCATTTGCCGTGCACTGATGATTTCGGTGGACGACGCAATGGGACTTGCTCCCGCCGCGTCCATATTCTCTCTCGGTGAGATCGAGCATATCAACAAATACCGCTCACTCGACAGACACGGCAAAAACGTCATGGACTCCATTTTGGAACTCGAATACGATCGCTGCAATCCCACTCAGAGGATCATCATGCGCCCGTTTTACGCGGTTTCCGTTTCGGCAGGCTTCGGCAATCCCCTCGATGAGCCGCCGGAGGAGGAAATCGAAATTCCCGATACGCCCGAGAACCGCAGGGGCGATTATGTGGTGCGTGTCAGCGGCAATTCCATGACTCCCGCTTTCAGGGACGGCGATCTTGTGCTGGTAGAGAAAAACGCGCGGGTCGAAGAGGGGGAAATCGGCATCTTCGTGCTCAACGGAGAGAGCTTTATCAAAAAACAGGGCGTGGATGAGCTGATTTCTCTCAATCCCGATTATCCGCCCAAGCCCTACGGACAGGGCGACAGCATCCAGTGCTGCGGTCGGGTGCTCTGCAAGCTGAAAAGGCAATGAAAACAATCTTTTAAGGGCATTTCTGCAACGATCATTTCGCAGGAATGCCCTTTTTGTCTCTATAATTATTTCATTAAAATTACAATTGTTTAAAAATTAGTTATCTCCTTGACTTTTTCCCCTGCAAAGCCTATACTTGACATGACAGTTCAAACGTGATGGGGATATGATACTTCCGCATTGTTTTGGAATACATCACGTTTTTTATTTCATTACAGAGAGAGGAAAAGAAACATGTCAAAACGCAACAAAAAATTAGCTGTGGCAGCTGCCATAATGCTGCTGGTATTCACGTTCAGCACAGCCGTGATGTCTGTTGTCATGCTGGTCAATCAGCAGAACGTCAACAAGATGATAGCCGTTTACACCGGACAGTATGAAGACCCCGCGCAGGAGGACGACGTGGTGATCGCCCAGAATTACACCATCAAATCCACCACACACATCTCCGACGCGTACAAATCAGGCGACACCTCACAGCTTGACGACCGTGACAAGGAAACTCTCGCCATGGCCAAGGACGTTCTCAAAGAGATCATCAAGGATGACATGACCCAGTTCGAAAAGGAAAAGGCGGTCTACGAATATCTCACAAAAGGCATGAAGGCCACCACCGGCATACTCACCGTCATAGCCGAAACAAGCAATGAAAATGACAATCCCCATGACGTGCTTAAAAACCGCAGTGCCGTCTGCGTCGGTTACGCGACCACATTCCGGCTTTTCATGCAGATGATGGACATCGAATGCAGAGTTGTGCATAACACTTCACTCAGCCATTCGTGGGATCTGGTCAAGTTGGACGACGGCTGCTGGTACCACACCGACTGCTACATGGACAATTCCAACCCGAATTACAAAAACTTCAATATGGACGACACTACCTGCCGCAATTTATCTCACGATTGGAACACCGCATACTTCGAGGCTGCCACCGGCAAGAAATACAACTACACCCTTATGTCCTGCAAGGAAATCAAGGACATCTATGCGATTCCCAAGGCAGTGATGGAAGCCGTCAAGAAGAAAAAAGAAACGTTCAGCTTTACATTCAAAGACGCCATCAAGCCCGAGGAGGAGAAGTTTGCCAAATACATGGTCGAACAGCTCGAAACCATGATGGGCGGCAGCGAAAAGCTTTACGTCTCTTCGCAATGGATGCTCAATGACAAGGGGCAGTATGTGCTGTGCTACTATATGACCTACAATACCACTTCTGCCGATGAGCTCACCGAAAAAGAGAGAACCAAAATCGACAGCAAGATCTCCACTATTCTCAATCAGTATAAGTTCTACGATACTTACGGCAACGATTATTGATGCCATCTATTATCAGCAAACTCAACGGAAAAAGGAGCGAATCAATCATGACTGCATTCAAAAAACTGACAGCTGTCATTCTTTCTGCGGTTCTGCTCTGCGGCCTTTTCACCGGCTGCGGGGACGACGCGGAGGAAATAAGCATGTACGACCTGAACCAGGCGCTCGTCGGATTCACAGGCAATCCCGAGGACATGAAATACGCCAGCAGCAGCGATTCCAATCCCCAGGATCTGCTGGCACATGTTTCCAACATAGAATACGGCAAGGTCAAAGCGTTCTTTATCACCTACGCCTCCAACGGCACCGGCAACGCCGACGAAATAGCAGCCATTCAGGTCAAAAAGAAAGCCGACCTCAACGAGGCGGCGGAATCGCTCAGAAAACATCTGGAAACACGCAAGACGCTCTATGCCGCCTATGACAAGACACAGCTTCCCAAGCTCGAAAAAGCAAAGGTATTCACACGCGGAACACTCGCCATCCTCATGGTTGCCGATGATTCCGACAAGATGGAAGCGGCGTTCTACGCATTCTTCAAGAACAAATAAGACGGGAGGAACTGCCCAATGGTATTCAGCAGTGCGGTTTTTCTGCTGGTATTCCTGCCCGTTGTGCTGCTGCTCTATTATCTTCTTCCGGGCAGGGTGAGAAATCCCCTGCTGCTTGTCGTGAGTCTGATCTTCTACGCATGGGGAGAACCCATCTATATTCTGATTATGCTGTTCTCCACCGTGTTCGACTACTGCAACGGACGCATGCTGGAAAGACTCGACCGGACCGGCAAACCGGAACTGCGCAAGTGGGTGCTTGTGCTCTCATTGATCGGAAATCTCGGTATGCTTGGCTTTTTCAAGTATACCGATTTTCTGATAAGCAGCATCAATGCCCTGACGGGACAGGAATTCGACCTGCTCGGCATAGCTCTGCCGATAGGCATTTCATTTTACACATTCCAGACACTATCCTACACTATCGACGTCTACAGGCGAGAGATCCGGGCGCAGCACAATTTCATCAGCTTCGGAATGTACGTCTGCATGTTCCCGCAGCTCATCGCGGGTCCCATCGTCAAGTACCGCGACATCGAAAAGCAGGTAAACAACAGAACGCTCGGAACAGACCGCATCTGTGCGGGAATATTCCGCTTTTCTCTCGGTCTGGGCAAGAAGGTGCTGCTCGCCAATTCCTTCGGCGCGGTCTGGGACGAGATCTCGGCGCAGCAGGACAACGCTGCAGTCACCGCGATCATCGGCGCGGTCGCCTATATGCTGCAAATCTATTTTGACTTTTCCGGCTATTCCGACATGGCAATAGGCATCGGCAAAATGCTCGGTTTCGACTTCCTCGAAAACTTCAATTTCCCCTACGAATCCAAAAGCGTCACCGAATTCTGGCGCAGATGGCACATTTCACTCGGTTCGTGGTTCCGGGAATATCTCTACATACCCCTCGGCGGCAACCGCAAGGGACTGCCCCGGCAAATGCTCAATCTCCTGATCGTCTGGGGACTCACCGGACTGTGGCACGGCGCGGGCTGGAATTTCGTCATTTGGGGACTGTATTTCTTCGTGCTGTTAGCGGCGGAAAAGCTCTTCCTGCTCGATCTGCTGAAGAAGGCTCCCGCGGCTGTGGGACACGTATACACCCTGCTGGCGGTGCTGATCTCGTGGGTCATCTTCGCCTGTGACGACATCGGAACGGCGGGACGCTACCTGCTCTCGATGTTCGGCGCCAACGGATACGCCGACAGCGCTTCCACTTATTATCTCGGTGAGAATTTCTTCATCCTGCTTGTCGGCGCGGTGCTTTCGGTCAGCTTTGTCAAACGATTTATATCCCAAAAAGTCAACGCTATCCACAGCGAAGCCATCCGCTTCGGCATAAAGACAGCCATCGGCGCGGCGCTCTATCTGATCTCGCTGCTGATGGTGATAAGCAGCTCCTACAATCCATTCTTGTATTTCAGGTTTTGATTATGATTATTTTGAATAATAAAATAAACGCAAAAACCGTCCTGATTGCGGTATTTATAGCCTTTCCGCTGCTGCTGTTCTCTGTGATTCTGATCAAGCGGGACAATCCGCTCTCCGTCAACGAAAACAGAGTGCTGACCACCGGAAAAGACATTCGCACCGATATATTCGGCGGCGAATTTCAGGATGACCTTGAAAACTACCTCTCGGACCAGTTTCCCATGCGCGACCGGCTGAAAAACGCCGAGGTGAACACCAGACTGCTTCTTCGCTCGAGCAGCATAGGCGGCGCGTATGTCGGCAGCGACGGAAGACTCTTTCAGAAGCTGCTGGACAGCGACGTGGACAGCGAAAAATGCGCAAGGTACGCCGCCCGCCTCAACCGCATGGCGGAACAGACCGGCATCGACACCTATGTGATGTACGTGCCTTCGGCGGGCATTTCGCTGAAGGAAAGCATGCCCACCGGCGCGCCGATGTACGATTACGACAGGCTTTATTCCTCACTGAAGAACGAACTCCAATCGTGTAAAATAATCGACCTGCGCAAGACCCTTTACGGACATCCGGAATACTACTACGCCACCGACCACCACTGGACGGCGGCAGGCGTTTCTGCCGCTTACAGGGAATGGCGGAAGGCTCACGGAGACAGGGATTCGGATCCATATCAACCCGAAATATTCACGATTGATAAAAATTTCCGCGGAACGCTCTGGTCAAGAGTTCCCTCCGGAAAAATAGGCTGTGAGGAAATGCAGGCTTTTCAGATTCCCGATTCGCTCACGGTGGAAGCCGACGGCAGGGAGATCAGCCTCTACGACTATTCCGCCCTTTCGACAAAGGACAAATACAATTTCTTCCAAGGCGGAAACCACGGCATTCTCACCGTCACCAATCCCGAAGCAAAAAGCGGCAAAACACTCCTCATCTTAAAGGATTCCTTTGCCAACAGCTTTTTACCGTGCATTGTAGGCGATTACGCAAAGATCATCATGGTGGATGAGCGTTACGCCTTCATCGACGCGGGACAGCTTGCGGTGGACACCGGCGCGGACGAAATCGCCGTCATCCGGGAAATCATTTCCGTCGGATAAGATTTTTATAGACAGAATAAAAATACCGTTCCTTTTTGAAAAACGCAAGGAACGGTATTTTTTATTCCTATGAGATTGTTGTAAAAACTCTTATTTCATCGAATCCTTCATTGCCTGAATGGTATTCCTGTACATATCGACCAGTCCCACCTGCGGCTCCCAGCCGAGTGCACGGAGCTTTGACGCGTCGAGGTTCATGTGAAGCGTGGGAGCGTAACCGAGCTTTGCTGCGTCGGCGCGTTCTCTGATTTCCACATCGATCTTTCCGCCGGCACATTCCTTTGCCACAAGGCAAGCCATCTCGTAGATGGTGCAATAGGTTTCCTCATTGGCGGCGTTGTAGGCTTCGCCGGGGACACCCTTGGCAAGCACGGTAAAGAGCGCGTTGGCGGCGTCCTCGGTGTAGAGGTAATTGCGCTTGGTCTCGCCCTTGGTGTTGAGCACGATGTTTCTGCCCTCGATGGCACAGCGTGCAAATTCAGCGAACACTCTGCCGTCGTTATAGGCCACACCGGGTCCGAAGGTCTGTGTCAGACGGACCACCTTCGCCGGTACACCGTATTCCGAAGCGTAGGAAGCGCAGAGACTCTCACACATTCTCTTGCTCTCGGGATAGCATGAACGCACCGCCATGGCGTTGAGGTTGGTGGGATGTTCCTCGTTGATCTTCTCATCGGTATCGGGAGTGCCGTAGACCTCCATGCTGGAGAGATACACAAAGCCCTTCACGCCATTGGCTTTGGCGAATTCCAGCATTTTGATGGTGCCGTCCACCGAAATCATCACCGTCTCCACGGGCGTTTCAATGAATGCCTTGCTGGCGGTCATGCTGGCGGCGTGAATGATGTAGTCCACACCGATATTCTCGGGCTTGACGTCACGCACATCGGCAATGATGAGTTTCAGTCCCTTGTCAACGTATTCGCCGAGCACCGCCTTGGCGCGTTCCTCACTGAATTCCATACCGATCACCGCAATGGGTGTTTCCGCCTGCTCATTCCAGTCGAACAGCTTCTTGATAAGGGTGCGTCCGATGAGTCCCGCGGCTCCGGTGACAAGCACCGTCGTTCCCTCAAATTGCTTCAAGTCCATCATTTGAATTCCTCCGTATGTTTTTCATTATTCAGCCGATTGTAAATATGCTCGCTTGTTACGCGCTGCGCTATGCTTTTTTCTTTTTTGTTTTACAATCGCCTGTTGGTATTTACGCAAACTCACTGTCGCAGCACCTGAGCGCCTCGGCAATGACCTGATCCATATCGAAATATTTGTACTGCCCCAGTCTGCCGCCGAAGATGACATTGCTCTCCTTCCCGGCAAGCTGCCTGTACTGCTCATAGAGCTGCCCGTTCTTTTCGTCGTTGACGGGATAATACGGCTCGTCTCCCGGCTTCCACTCCGAACTGTACTCGCGGCTGATGACCGTCTTGGGAAGATCGTTGCCTTCGGAATCCTTGCCGAACTCAAACCATTTGTGCTCGATGATTCTCGTCCAGGGTGTCTCGCGGTCGGTGTAGTTGACAGCGGCGTTGCCTTGGAAATTCGGCTTGTCAAGCAGCTCGTTCTCAAAGCGCACGCTGCGGTATTCCAGATAGCCTAATTGGTAGCCGAAGTAGGCGTCGATGGGACCGGTGTAGATCACCTTTTCAGCAAGCGAATCAAGCTCCGCCTTGTTGGCAAGATAATCGGTATTCAGCCTTACCTCTATGCCGTCGAGCAGATTTTCCACCATTCTGGTGTAGCCGCCCACCGGTATTCCCTGGTAGAGCGCGTTGAAGTAGTTGTTGTCAAATGTCAGTCTGACAGGAAGCCGCTTGATGATGAAGGCGGGAAGCTCCTTGCAGTCTCTTCCCCACTGCTTCTCGGTGTAGCCCTTGACAAGCTTTTCGAAAATATCGCGTCCCACCAGCGAGATCGCCTGTTCCTCCAGGTTGCCGGGAACGCCTGTTATCTCGCCGCGCTGCTCATTGATCTTGGCTTCGGCTTCCTCGGGCGTCACTACACCCCACATCTTGTTGAAGGTGTACATATTGAAGGGCAGCGAATACAGCTCCCCCTTGTAATTGGCGACGGGAGAATTGGTGAAGCGGTTGAACTCCGCAAATCGGGTTATATATTCCCACACGCGCTTGTCGTTGGTGTGGAAAATGTGTGCACCGTAGACGTGAACGTTGATGCCCTCCACATTCTTGGTGTAGACATTGCCGGCGACATTCGGGCGCTTGTCAACCACCAGAACCGATTTGCCGTGCGCCTTGGCTTCGTGGGCAAATACCGCACCGTAAAGACCCGAGCCCACTACAAGATAATCGTACATAAATTGAACCTCCGTTCCTTTATCAGACTAAATATTTGATCTTTGTCCTTCTGATCAGTTCGCTCACGGCATAAGCGCCTGCCTGTGTCACAGCGAACCGGAGAACGAACATCATCAGAATTCCCGCGTTTGTGGTGAAGGCAAAGCGTCCGAAGCACATTGCGCTCACCGCAAGCACGACGTAATTGAGCGGATCGGAATACAGGTACAAGCCGAAGGAATTCCTGACAAGTCCCCTGTAGAACCGGGTTTCGCAAAGCCTTGTGTGCGAAATCCGCCAGGACAGCACATAGGTAATGTACATGCCGAGCAGCGCAAGAACGACGCCGGAAGGAATGCGCACGAGCTTTGAACCCAAGTGTCTGCTGACCGCAAACACCGCCAGGAAAAGCACTGCGGCGATCACGGTGTTTCTCGTGGTGTGAGAAGCATTGACCCTTTCCCTGTATCCTTCAAACACATACCCGCAATAGAACCACACGGTATACTCAAAGACATAGCTCACCGCGTTGATCGGAATAAAACCGCTCACCGCGTGAGCGGCAAGCAGCAAGCCGAAAACCGCCCATGACGGGAGAGGCAGCCTGTTGAGCAGAAAAACCGCTATGAACGCGCCGAACAGTGTCGGCAAAAACCACAGATGGGTGTTGCCCTGCAGCAGGAACTGTCCCACGCCCGCATCCCTTACCAGGTCTGACGATGAAGACCAGTAACCGGTCGCCAGCTTGACGGGAATGGCATAAAGCAAGGTGACAGCCGCAAAGGGAATGAGCAGGCGTTTGGCCTTCGACACCGACAGCGCACGGAGCGACTGATCCGGTCTGCGCTCGCAGCTCACGCGGAAAAGAGCTCCGCTCAGTGCGATAAACGCCGCCATATGAAATGCGTAGATCATTCTCCACAACAGATTCAGCAGTCTGAACGCGATCAGACCGTCGCTGTCCGCAAACAGGAAATCAACGCCGCCGTAAGGCGTGAGTATTCTGTAATACTGACAATGGCTGATAATCACCAGAATGGTCAGCACCACTCTCATGGATTCATATTCACTGATTTTCTTTTTTTCCATAAGCATCACAGAAGCGCAAAGAATACAAACAGCGGCAGCATCTGGAAGGACGTAATCGTAAAGATAAACATAAACATAAACAGACAGATGAACACCAGATTGTTCCAGTCAGCCTTTTTGATGTAACGATAGGAGCCCAGACCGAACGAGCCAACATATGGCGCCAACAGATAAACGCCTCCGTACGCCAGTATCTGCATGAGCGAATTGGAAAAGCCCTTTCTGTCTATTCTGAAGGTGCTCATCATATAAACGTAGGAGTTACTGTTCCCGTAGCCGTTGCCCATGATCGGGTGCAGCATCCACGCCTTGAAACCTGCCACGAAATCATCCATTCGCAGCGATCCCGATGTGGTCTGGAGCTTGGATTCCAGAACGTATTCCATCACCAGAACAATTGCAATCAGCACGAGAGGGGCTATGGTGAGCTTAATGACAGAGGACACCGTGTTCTTGCCGCTGTTGGTGATGATATACTTCATAAATATGGCAATAATGGCGACAACATATCCCGTGGTGGAAATGCATGTCACGATGGAAACAAGCAGCAATATGCAGACCTTGAGATTATACTGCTTCTTCTTGAAGAGTTCCACAAGAAAGGCAAAGCAGAACATGAAGCTGCTCATGGGAGCCTCGGTAAAAATAGCGCTGTTGCGAACGAACATGGTATCGAAAAAGCGCTGATACTGCGTTTCAAAATACAGATGGTAGTAAGTGTTGATGGGAACCTCCGAGCCGTCGGTAGATGACCATATGGTGTATTCTACACCGCTGGGCTGTATGATTCCCAGAATAGAGCCGACTAACCAGAAAGACAGCGACACGATCGAAATGACGATAATGATCTGTTCCATTACCTCATACAGCTTTTGCTTGTGTTCTTCCCGCAGTGCAAAGCACAGCAGACAGATGGTACAGATTCTCAGCACCATCTTGGGGAAACTCTCCGCCTTGTACTCATCATAGAAATAGTAAATAAACAAATATGCGCATAGAACCGCGGTAGTGATTATTCCGTTGATAAAATGCTTCGTGTATTGCTTTCTGGAAAAAACATATACAACCGTTGCGCCAACCAGCGCCAGAAGCAGCAGATCGTTGATCCTGCTGTATCTGGGCATGGCCGTCCATACCGAGCGCATTTCAAACACGAATGTCACCGCAAGCAGGTAAACGGCAGCCATCGGCGCCGAAAAACGGATTGTCAACTTTCTTTCCTGCATCGGATCACTCCTCCCGAACCTTAATGGTTGCTGTCTTTTTGAAGAATCTGTCTATCACAGGCATGGTGCTCATCTTATCTATCATCTGTTCCAGCAGCTCGCGGAGCAGCCATTCCCGCGTGAAAAGCAGCACCGCCGCATATGCGCCGAAGAAAAGAATCGTGGTGCATGCCAGCGTGAGGAAATTGCTCAGTTCAAGAAACGTGATCCAAAAGGAACACAGCGTTCCTGCCGCAAGGCCGAGTGCAATCTTCCAGTAAGAAACCGCGCGGAACGCGTTGGATATTTCCCCCCGCATGGCGAGATACTGCACAACCAGCACGCCGAATTCCGCCGCCAGTGTTCCGATCGCCGCACCTGTGGAGGCCATTCGCGGAATCAGCAGTGTGTTGATCACAAGATTGATGACCAGTCCCACCACCTCGGAAAGCAGAACCGACTTTTCCCTGCCCATCGGAACCATTATCTGAATGCCGGTAATATTGGTCACACCGATAAAGAGCAGCGTCGGCATGATAATCTTCATCGGGATGATGGAGGGCGAATAATAACCGCCCGAAAGCAGCCAGATGCCGTATTTTGCGTAAAGCATGAAATAAAGCATGAGCGCAGACGAAAGTATGAATACGAAGTCCAGCGCCTTTCTGCTCACTTTGCGGAATTTGCCCCATTGCTTGGTCTGAATCAGGTAGGAAGACCGCGGGAGCAGTACCGCTCCGAGCGAAGTGACAATGCTGAGAAGCAGGCTCTTGATTCTGACCGCCGCGTTGTAATAGCCGACGTCGGTCTTGGTGAGCATAAACCCGAGCATGAGGGTATCCATATGGGTGTAGATGGTGGTGGCGCATGCCATCGCAAAGAAGATGGCAAGCGGCTTCAGGTGGCGTTTGATGTGATAATTTCCCATCGGCTTCAGGTCGATATATTTGCGGACGTTAATAAAATTGAATATGTTCGACGCGGAAGCGGCAAAAATGGAGATGAAGCCGTAAACCACATAATCCGATTGCTCATGCACGAGCAGGAACATCGCTGCGAGGGCGATGAATTTGAACACGATGGAACGCACCGCGATATAACGGTACTGTTCAAGCGCCTTATACAGCCATTCCATTCCGATGGAGGTCAGAAGGATGGTAAAGCTGACTATGATATACAGCTGCCTGTCTTCTCTCAGAGCCGGCACGAAAATCAGCGCCAGTGCAAGCAGTATATACGATATGACGCACATGATCAGATTGATGCAGAGAAGTTCATGCGCCGTGCGGGTAAGTTCCTTCCGGTTGTTTCTTATCTTTGAACACGTCCGTATGCCGTAAGTAGGCATACCAAGCTGTGACAGCATGGTAAAGTATGAAATCAGCGACACGGCAAATGACACCTTGCCGGTTCCCGACGGCATCAGTATTCTCGACACATAGGGGAATGTGATGAGCGGGAATATGAAGTTTGTCATTGTAAGAAACGTGTTGTAGATAAAATTCTTTTTGATTGATTTCTGTTTCTTCATTTGATTCTTCCTGACGTTTTTAAATTAAAGGAGCCTTTATATCACCGACTGACTGCGAAAGAAACCTCATTCCTTGCCCGGACTGCTCAGTCCGTAGATCTGTTCATTCTCACGTGCGTCAAGAATCGCACGCATGGTGTAGAAATCGTCCGGTGTGGTTATCTTGATGTTTTCATACGGACCGTCCACCATGTGCAGCTTATAGCCGTATGACTGCATTAATGTGCAGGAATCAATTGAATTGTCAATGCCTTCGCTCAATGCCCGTTCGTGCACAGCTAAAATCTCTTCCAGACGGAAGCTCTGAGGGGCTTTTGCCACTCTCGACCTGTCTCTCGACGGCACCTGCTCGACCATCCCGTCCTCGTCAATCACCACGATGGTCTCCTTGACAATGCCGGAGGTGATCGCAGAACCGTATTTTTTGACGCTCTCGATATTCACCGAAAGCAGCTTTTCATTGATCAGCGGACGGACGCCGTCATGGATCAGGACAATCGCCTTCTGTCCTGCCGCCACTTCTTTGGCTGCCAGAAGGCCGTTGTAGATGGAAAGCTGTCCCGTCGCGCCGCCGCGCACGACACGCTTGACCTTTTCAATGCGGTATTGGTAGAGCAGCTTTTCAAGATAGGGAATCCACTCCCCTACACACGAAATCACCACTGCGTCAATCTCATCGTTGTGCTCAAAATACTCCAGCGTATGAATGATGATGGGCTTGTTGTGAATTTCCAGGAATTGCTTCGGCACGTCCTTGCTGTGCATCCGGCTTCCGACTCCGCCTGCAAAAATAACTCCTATATTCATTGTAATGACGCCTCCAAATTCTTATTCATATATGCTTATGTTGACGGTTCTCGATTCGACGATTTCCCCCGAATCGTCGGTTATGACGCACTTGACCTGCATTCCCTGCCATGTGTCATTCGCTGTCGCGGATGTGGCTGCCGTCTCATGCCATTTCCACATGCTCCATTCTTCTGCGTCGGCTTTTTTGTAGTACCACTGGTATTGCAGTTTTCCTTCTCCGACGGCTTTTACCTCAAATGTCACGTCTTCCTCGGGGCGAAGGCTTTTGTCAGATGGCTGTGAGATAATTCTCAGCTTCGTGTTCACGGATACAGTGATCGGCTCGGAATAGATCTTATTGCCCTGTTTGTCCGTTACTTCGCAACGCACCTTGGCACCGTTCCATTCCTTGCCGGCGGTTACGGATACCATTGAGGACTCCTGTCCCTTCCAGAGCGTCCATGCCTTTTCGCTTGTTTTTCTGTGATACCATCTGATCCGGTAATCGGTTCCTCTCACAGTGACGCTGAAGGACATCGGGTCATAACTGTATGCGTCAACGCCGGACGACTGCATCACAATTGCCGGATCTCCTGTCAGAGATACCACTGTCGGAACGGAATACACGGTGCTTCCGCTGCTGTCGGTGACGGCGCAGCGAACCTGCATTCTGTCCCACGAATCGTCGGCTGCGGCGGTCATCACCGCCGACTCCCTGCCGCTCCAGGTCTGCCATTCATCCGCGCCTTTTTTCCTGTACTCCCACTGGTAGCACAGTCCGCTTCCGGCAGCCTTTACCCTGAACAGCGCCTGTTCTCCCGGTCTGACAGAAACGCTCTTCTGCGAATCCATCACCGCGGCATTCCCCGTCGCCGCACCCGTTGCGATTTCCACCACATTGGTGGGGAACGTGTAAAAGCATTCCGCACCCCCGGTGCTCCTGCTCACCACAAGAATACGGCTTATGCTGTTCTCGGGAATGTCCTTCAGATCGTATGACAGGCTGCGGGTGACCGCAAGCTCGTTCAGCATGCCGTTATCATAGCTGTAAATGACGTATTCATCCGCGCCCTCCGATTCCTGCCAGCTGAGTCTCGCGCTGTTGCCGCTGACACGGCAACTGACAAAGGGCGTTTCCGGCAGAGGAGACTTCCCGTTGTGCATGACAACAATGTCCGACTGCTTCGAACCTGCCATGCTGAACCGATTGTCGGGATTGTTGTTCCTGACAATGCAGTTGACGCAGTTTTTTCCGATGCGCACGTCATCTTCCCGGGAGCCTGTGATGATGTTGTTCTCGACAACGGCGCTGATGTCGCTGCCTTCTTTATTGGTGATGTGAATGCCTGTCTTTTTGGAATCGGCAACGGAATTCCCCCAGACATGAGAGTTTCCGCCATGGAGCATGATTCCATACAGACAGTTATTCAGCTTATTGTCAAAAATGCTTGTTTCGGACGCCTCAGTCCATATTCCCCGGGTATTCCCGACCTGGTTGCCTTCCACCGAAGCCTTTGTTTCAAGCAGGAAGATTCCCTGCGCGGAGGTATTGGAGATTCGGTTGTTCCGCACGACCGACATGGAATTGCCGCCCTTGATCCTGATCGCTCTCCCGTCCACATCCGAAATGACGTTGTCCTCGATCACGCACGAGGAATTGCCTGAAATGACCGCGGTCGAAGCGCCGGATCCGTCGCTGATATTCCTGATTTCGTTGTTCCTGACCAATACCGCGCTGTTGTCGTTGACGGAGAGGCATTTTTCTCCGCAACCCTGTATGGTATTGGACAGGATACTGCACTCGGTGGAGTAACACCACAGAAACAGCGGACAGTTGTCGGCGGTACAGCCGGTCACCGAAAGCCGGAACATGCTGTACGCGTTGATGCAGTGGTACTGCACTTTGTCAAAGGTGCAGTTTTTCACCGAGATGTTCTTCTCCTGCCTGCCGTTGCCGTAATGATGGGTTCCTATGCCGCTTGCCACGTTGTCAAAGCGGCAGTTTTCCACGGATATGTTTTCCGACGGGAGCATGCCACCGCCCGGAAGCGGCAGAAAATCTATGTGAAGAGCCTCCTTGTAGATCTGGTTAATGTCGCTGATGGGAAAATGATCCTTGAATGTGCAGTCTGTCACCACTGCGTTCCGCACACCGGTCAGCATGACAAAATGATCGGACGAATCCTCCATCTTCAGCCCCTTCAGGGTGATGTCGCTGGCGCTGTGGAATCCGATGGGCTCGGTATGCGCGCCGGTCGCGGCCGCATTCCCCCTCCAGACGCCGCCGCTGATCACCACGTCGGTGACAGCGTCGTAGCTCTCCTTTGTCGCTCCCCCGAACAGCATGAGCCCTTCCTGTCCGGTGAATACCATCACGGCATTTTCGCTCAGCTGAAACCTCGTATGGGAGTAGATGATCAGACTGCGCTCCAAATAATATACGCCGTCACTCAAAGTCACCGTAACGGGACGGTCAGAAGTTGCGTTGTCGCGGGCATAGTTCAGCGCCTGCTGCAGGGCTTGCCTGTCATCCTTCGAATCCGTGCCGTCAGCACCGAAGCGCTCGGCAGCGACGGCTGCGTCAGTCCTGTCCTTCCCGGAATCTGCCTGACAGGAAGCGCAGAAGGTCAACAGCAGCAGCGATATTATCAACAAAACAGCCATTCTCTTCACAAAATCACCTCCCGAACGGAATTTTCATTTAATCTTGCAAAGGCACTGTTCAGATTGTTTTTGAACTGCGCCTAAGCCTCCTTAAAATGCTGCTTTATAGCCAATTGTAAAAGTGTAAGAATAGCGTAAATCGGGAGCTGTGCTGATTTGAAAACGCAGGCTTTTCTCCAGTCGGAGCAAGGCTGGGCTTTAGCTTTTACCAGATTTGTTGCGCCCGGGAGTGTTGCTTGTCGTGGTGCGTTGCAGCGAGGGGCGCTGCCCCTCGTTGGCAGCGTTGCTGCCAACATCCCCCGGCAGGGCGCTGCCCTGCACCTGCCAGGGAGCCTTGCCCCCTGGACCCCACGCTCGCATGCGCTCGCTAGTTATGCGCTGCGCTATGCTTTTTTCTTTTTGTTTTACAATTGCCTAATGCTGCTTTTAAGGAGGCTTATGAATCAGATCAATATCTGTACTTTTTCAGCATGAGGTGGTGAAGAATGCCGTAAGCGGCATAATGCGACCACACGAGCAGCTTGAAGGATTTACGCATCATCAGACGCTGATAGATTGCGGGCTGCTCCGATTTGAGGTATTCCACAAAGTCGATCAGCTCCTGCTTGTGCTGTTTCGACTTGGAGATGATCAGATAGGTTCTGATCTGGAAGCGTGTGCGCTTGCCCAAGTATTTGAAAATGTAATTGTCCTTTTTGGTCTGTCTTTTGAACACATCGGCATACTCATTATAGAGTCTTTTGAGCACGATGGTCTGTTCATTGTAATGCTTTTCCAGACCGGAAAGGCTGATGCTCTGTTCGCCGCGTCCGATGCGATAGCAATAAACGGTGACAGGGGCGACCCTCACGGTGTTGACCCAGCGCAGCGGCAGGAGATCGTATTCCTGATCGGTGTAGAAACAGTGCTCGGTCAGAGTGACGCTGTTGTCCTGCAAAAGCCTGGTGCGGTAGGTTATGGCATGCATGGTAAACCACGCATCGTCCGGAAGTTCGTCAAATGTGCCTGTCACAAAGGGAAGCTTCGCGCCCTGGTCGCTTTCCTCGGTGTGACCGTCGGTTTCAAACACCCTTCGGAAACGGGCGATGACCATATCCTCGTCTGCCTGCTCCAGAATGCCGATGAACTCCCTGAGACCGTCCTTGTCGAACCAGTCGTCGCCGTCGAGCAGACGGAAATACTTGCCTGTCGCCGCCTTGATGCCGGCGTTGACGGTGGAACCGTAGCCGCCGTTTTCCTTGTTGATCAGCACAAACGTTCCGGGAGCCATGCTGACATATTTTTCTGCCACTGCGGCAGTGCCGTCCTTGGAACCGTCGTTGACAATAATGACCTCCAGCTTGTCCATGATCTCAGGAACAAGGCAGGATTCCAGCGTCTGGTCAAGGAATTTTTCAACATTGTAGCTCGCTATGGAAACACTCAATACTTTATCCAAACTATCACCTCTCAATTAGTAGCGGAACACTTCATTCCGTCTTCGGGAGCCGGTCATTCAGCAGGTTGAGAATCATCTCAGCGGCTCTCTCGGAAGCCTTGCCGTCGTCAACACAGCCCTTGTCCTCGAGGAAGAGATCAACCTCTTCTTCGTATTTATCCATATTGAAGCCGGCAATAATATCTCTGACGGAGGAATTGTCGGTCGCAAGCGGGAAAGGCGTGGCTGTGATGGGGTAATAGAACCCGGTGCTGTTCTGATATTCCTCCAGATCGGGGGCGTAAATCATGCCCGGCTTCTTGGTAACGACATAATCAAATATCCAGCTCGAATAATCCGTGACCGCAAAATCGATCGCCACCATCATTTCCTGAATGTCGGTGTAGAGATTGCCGTCGAGAATATAGTCGCTGTCCGAACTGACTTTGCGGTTTCTTGCGTCCCTCGGATGAAGACGCTTGAGTATATACCAATCGCCGCCGAAACGTCCCGCAAGGCATTCCCGCAGCAGGTCGGCGTCAAATTCATCGAATTCCTTGGAGGCTTCCCGCGCAAACGTCGGCGCGTAGAGCGCCAGCTTCGCCTCGTGCGGAAGACCGTAAAAGCTTCTCACCTTGTCGTAAAGGTCGCCGTCGGGAATGTCGTCCCTTCCGTTGATCAGAATATCATTCCGTGCGTGACCGTACAACAGCACGGGCGTTTTTTCCCAGAAGGAGCTTTTGTAGACTTCGTTTTCAAAGTCGCTGTTGGAAATGATATAGTCGGCGAGTTCTCCGCAGAGAGCGCCTCTTTGGTTGCGCTTCTTGTTGGGGTTGGAAGCGGCGTCGATGCGCTTGATGCCCAGCGAGCCATGCATGGTCTCGATGAAATACTGTCCCTTCTTCTTGGCGATGGGCTTCTTGACGAAATTCAGCCCGTTGTCAACCAGCACCTTCGCGCTGTAAAGCGCTCTGTAATACTCCTCTGTGTTGAAAAGCACCGTTTCGGTGTAATCCGGGAATCCTGCCCTGTCCTCCTCATGGAAAACCACCCAGACACATCTGACAGCCGGATCCAGCTGGTGCAGTCTGCGGCAGATGTATTTGGGATTGCAGGTGTATTTTCCCTGAAAGGTGAAAAACAGCACCTTATTGTTATCTGTGGCAATGCGCTGGCGCGTTGCCTTGTACCAATATGCAAGAAGCCTGTTTTTCGACTTCGTGATAAATTCATTCAAATTCATAATCCTTATTGTACGCTCCCTGAAAACTGCGATTTAAATTCCGCAATGGCGTCGCTGTCAAGCGCTATCTCGGTGGCAAATTCGGATTGGATGACCGACTCCAGTCTGTCGGAAATCTCTTCCCTGCGCAGAATCGGCAGATTGTTGGTCTTGTGGAATCCTTCGGCACGGTGGTCGATGGAAATAATCAGACTGCGGGAGAAATTCTGCATAGCGAATACGCCCCCGTGAAGACGCGTTCCCACATAGTCGTAATTTCCCTCCTGAAGCGCCTGACGGTATCTTTTGAGCGAATAGATGCGTTTCAGTTCGCTGCCGCCCGGAAGTCGTTCAAGATAGCTTTCGTCTTCGGTGGTCTGAATCCACACCCTGACGTCCTTGTAATTTCTTCTGACGATTTCTATCATCTTCGCGTCGTTGACCGGGTCGGTCTGCGGCTTGTACCCGCTCACGCTGATAATGCAGTTGTCCGCCTTTCCCACCGGAATCCTCCGGCAGTGCTCCGGCGTGAGCGACCACAGAGTCGGACAGCCGGTATTGATCGCCCGTCTGCCGAGCGATTCGATCAGCTTCTTGGTCAGCTCGTCCCGCACACTGTGCGCGTACTGCCTCGAAAGAACCTTGTTGTAGATCATACGGCCGTACAGATCAAATTTTTCCGCTGAACCGTAGGTTCCGACGCCAATCAGAATGCAGTTCTTATAGACCGAAAGATTGGACGGATACAGCTTCCACTGCGTGTTGATTTTAAACAGACGCTTCTGCGCAATCAGATTGGTTCCGCAGATAAATTTCCAATCCGCCTGCTGAAAGTATTTGATTTTCGTTCCCTTATGAAGAAACTGCTTCACATAGCTGTGAGCAACCTGTTTGGCGGAAAAATTATTGACATGGGTCGCAAGCCTTAAAGAAAAATTCTCGTCAAAGATATCCGACATGTTGCCGCATATTGAATCGAGAATGATTTCGTCGCCGACGTTGCTGGATGCGAGAGCCGTATCACATATTACGATTTTCTTCACCGTATCACTCTTCCTGTGTGTTTTTTCCTGCGTCGTTTTCCGGCTCACCGGGGAATTTCAGTTCAAGGATAACGTGCTCCTCTCTTTCCTCGGGAGCAGGCAGCTTCATGTAGTCGCCGTACATATTTCTGAGGTACGCGTCGTAATCCCGCGGGACGTTCCACATGTGCCCCTCAAAGCTGACCTTGGTCGATTCCGCAAAATCGGCGCGTCTGTACATCTCGCCGAAATAATGCCGCCTGCCGGCAGGCACCGAAACGTATACGGATTGGTTGTTTTTGCAGCGGCTGTAGCAGCGCTGTGTCCTGGCCGCCCATTTGTCGAGCGAACGGAAGCGGATGAGTCCGCCGATGAATATCTTGATCTTGAGCACCTTCAGCAGGTTCCGGTTGTCCCCTGCCATCTCAAGGATGTTTTTTCTGTTGTGGTAATAATTCCTGCATGAAAGCAAAAAGCCCATTCCCATGCAGTCCATTCCGTGCATGAATCTCAGAACGGGATTGTTGAAGGTATTCTCTATGCGTATCAGATCGACAAAGAAGCCGCACTCGTCGTTGTCGGAGTCCTCCCTTGCGCGGAACACGCTGTTTTTGAGTCTAACCCGGCTGACCAGTATTCCGTAATTATGCTTTTTGTAGGTGTGGAGCCAGTATTTGTCGGAAAACCTGGCGAGAAAAGCCGCTTCGAATCTGTCAAAATCGCTGCCGAGTATGTCAATATCCATGTCATCGTCCCACGGAATGAACCCTCCGTGGCGAACCGCTCCCAGTGCGCTGCCGCCGGTAAGATGATAGGTGATATGTTCATCCTCACAAACCGAGATAATGTCCTCTGCTATCTGTAAAAGATACGTCTGATACTTTTTCAGCAGATCGTCGCTGAGCCTGACAGCGCCTTCCACATTCAGCTGCTGCTTGAACTGATCGACCGTTGAAAACTTCTTAACCAAGTTCATAAATCAGTCTCCTGATTCCATCAATTATTTTTTCAGACGGCATTCATCCGTCAGCTTTTCTTAGGAGTTTCCTTGACCTCGTATCGCTTGCCGAAGAATTTCGCCATAAGGAATCCCCATCCCTTTTTTATCCAGTTTTCCTTCTCCATGAAGCGGCAGGGAATCTCGCAAATATCATCCATGCTCAATCTGCCTGTTCTGAGGCAATGATCCAGCCAGACATTGAAAATGATCTCGCTGACGCGGCCGTAAAACCTCGCCTGGAACGCCGAAAGCTCAGGCATTTCCACCTTGCCTTCGTTCACACGCTTTTCCAGCTCGAAAAGCACGTCAAAAAGCCACGTGCAGTATTCGTCCACCAGCTGACGATCCATGATCATCATATTGAACATATGTCCCCAGCTTTGCTTGACAACCTTGTCAAACGAGGGGATATAATCCGGATATTTCTCCGCTATGATGCTGCGGGTTTCATTGAGCTGGCTGATGAAATGGGTATGCTTGTAGTGATTGTAGAGAGATTCGATGTAATACCTTCTCTTTTTGGGCACGATAACCTTTTTGGTTTGGAGTATGGGTTCAAGCTCGCTGTATTTCAGCACGCCGTCAAAGGGTTCGCGCGTTTTGTGAAGGCTGAAATGCCGACGGTAATGCGCCAGACCGATATAATCGGCATCGAGGTTTTTCCACGCCCAATAAAGCCCGGTAAGTTCGCAGTAGCCGGGGTTCTTGAGAGAAATATTGTCGCCCATGTTGTCCTTGACAAATCCGATGTCGAGCGGCTGCCCGTCTGCATCGGTTTTGCCTTCGGCACCCACATGTACCGGAAGGTACATGTCATCATCGGGCATACGGAATGCCTTATGCGCTGCAACAATTATTTTTACATTTTTGCCGTCTGCCATACTATCTCCTCTCAGGCTAAGCGCTTCTGCTTGATCTTACACTTGCAAGCCTATCTGATTACTAATTATGTTTACATTAAACACTCATAAAAAGTATTATATCACATCAATGCAAAAACTTCAATACCACCTATAACAATAAAACGTAAGTTTTTCATCTTAATTTTTTATACATTGATTAATAAAACCCCTCCGCAAATCATCAAATAGAAGATGTACGGAGGGAAACTTTATCGCGTTACTTTGATCGATTGATAAAGCGCTAAATTAACGGATGAAAGCGCTTCAGACTGTCGCCGCCGCCGTTTCGACAGCTGCCGGCATTTCGCTTGCAGCGGTTTTATCCGGCTTTTTCAGGGTATTTTTCAGGGCGTATTTTGCGCGGTACTGCTCGATCAGTTCGTCCGAGAGAGTCGCCTTCAGCTCATTGCCGAGGTTGTCGACGTGTATGCTGTAGCTCTCGTCGTGCGCCTCCACCATGGCAAAAATGACCTTGGAGCAGTGGACGGCGATACGCTCAAAGTTCGTGAGCAGCTCGTTGAATTCGGTTCCCTGCTTGATGGTGCAGACGCCGGATTGCAGACGCTCGACGTGGTTGACCTCCGCCTTGCTGCAAAGCGAACGGATCACCATGGTCAGCGCGGACACCCTGCCGTCGGTGCGCCAGCGGTTGTGAATGAAATCGTCCACCGTGATGCCGACGATCTCATTGACCGCCTGTTCCATCACCGCAAGCTCCGCCTGCGCGTCCTCGGAATACACAATGCCGTTTTCGTACTTGTCCCTTGCGACAAAGCCGATGATCATGGAATGGTCGGTAAGTCTTTCAAGGTAGGAAAGCGAGTGAAGGTATTTGAATACATTGGCGCTCTGCTCCTTGGTCAGCTCGCTCTTGGAGAGCTTCATGAGGTAGGTGCCGATGCTGTCCTCATAGAGATCGCCGAGCTTCTCGTACCGCTGCACCTTGGCAAACTTTTCGTCGTCGTAATTCCTGAGCAGATCAAAGCAGGCGTGTATGCTCTTCTGCGCAGTGAGCGCCATGTCACAGACCGCCTTCTGCGACTGGGAAATCGCCAGCGCGGGATAAGGCAGGAAACGTTCGTCCAGCGCTATCGGCTCCAGTTCCTGGTTTTCCTCTTCGGTACCCGGCTTGTCCTTGATCAGGGAACAGGTCACCTTGTCGATGGGAGCGATGAAGGGATAGAGTACAACGACATTGAAAAATCTGAAGATGGTGTTGACCAACGCCACGGAAACGGTACTCATGGTCATGGTTGTGAAGGAAAAATGCAGGAATGCGTCCAGAATGTAGAACACCGGCGCACAGATTACAACGCCCAGCACCGAGATAATCAGATAGACCCAGGCTGTACGTCTGCCATTGGTGTTGGCGCTGATGGCGGAAAGCAGAACGGGAAGGGCCGCACCGATGGAAATGCCAAGAATAATCGGCAGGGCGGTGTTGAAGTCGATGGCTCCCGTCACGGTGAGCGCCTGAAGAATACCCACTGACGCCGAGGCGCTCTGCAGGATCGCCGTGAACACGATGCCCACCAATATGCCGATCACGGGATTGGAGAACATGGTGAGTATGTCGATAAAGGCAGGGCTTTCCTTCAGAGGATCAACCGCGCCGCTCATATTGCCCATTCCCACCATCAGCACGGCAAAGCCGAGCATGATGTCGCCGACGTTGTCGTACTTCTTCTTGAACATGCGGATGAAAATGCCTGCAAGCGCGATTATACCTGTCAGCGTGGCAGTGGAAAATAGAGAGATCCAGCCGCCGCCCCCGCCGCCGACGGCGGAGAGCGCTATCACCCAGCCGGTGATGCTCGTGCCGAGGATGGCGCCGAGCACGATCGGAATCGCCCTGCGGAATTTCATCATGCCGGAGTTGACAAAGCCGACAGCCATAACGGAAGTAGCGGACGACGACTGGATAATGGCCGTAACGCCCGTCCCCAGCAGCAGCCCCTTCAAGGAGGTATCGGTCAGCTTGGCAAGCAGCAGCTCAAACTTGCCGCCCGCCGTGCGCTTCAATCCGTCGCCCATGAGCGACATGCCAAACAAAAACAGTGCCATTCCGCAAAGAAGAGAAAATACATTTGAAATATACATCTTGTCACACTCTCATCGGATTCAAATATTCTGTTTGTTATCACCTATGATTGTATCATAAGCGCGGGACGATGTCAAGAATCTTTGCGGTTTTCCGGTAGTATTTATTTATATTGGCCGTCGGATTCCGGGGATTTTTTACTCTTCCAGAAGGGAGAGCAGTTCCTCGCGGGTCATGCTGCCGATGCCGCCCAGATCGCCGCTGAGTATTTCATCGGCGAGGTTCTTTTTGGACTCCTGAAGCTCCAGAATTTTCTCTTCCACGGAATTTTTGGCGATCAGACGGTATACCGACACGATCCTGGTCTGTCCGATGCGGTGTGCGCGGTCGGTCGCCTGGTTCTGTGCTGCAACGTTCCACCACGGGTCGTAATGAATCACCACGTCGGCGCCCGTCAGGTTGAGTCCCGTGCCGCCTGCCTTGAGCGAGATGAGGAAGACCGGCGTGCTGTCGCCGTTGAACGCCTGCACCAGCTCGACGCGCTCCTGCTTGGGGGTGGAACCGGTTATCTTGTAATAGGCGATGCCCTCCGCGTCAAGGTCGCGTTCCAGCAGCTCGAGCATGGATGTGAACTGCGAGAAGAGCAGTATCTTGTGTTCGCCCTCAATGGCGCTTTTTACCAGCTCGATGCAGGCGATCCGCTTGGCCGATTCTCCCTTGTAATCCTCGAAGATCAGCGACGGGTCGCAGCAAATCTGACGGATGCGGGTCAGCTCCGCCAGTATCCGTATCTTGTTTCTGTTGATTTCAGACTGGTCGCTGCCCTCCAGCATGCCCTTCATGTTGGCCACCTGGGCGTCATAGAGTCTGCGCTGTTCGGTATCGAAGGCGGCGTAGCGCACTTCCTCGATCTTGTCGGGCAGATCCTTGAGCACATCGTTCTTGATTCTCCGGAGAATAAAGGGGGAGGTCATGCGCCTGAGCTTTTCGGTCGCCTGCGGGTCGTTCTTTTTGGCGATCGGCGCTTCCAGCTCCTTCCGGAAGGTCTCGTAGCCGTAGAGGAATCCCGGCATGAGGTAGTCGAATATGCTCCACAGCTCGCTCAGACGGTTTTCAATCGGCGTGCCCGTGAGTGCGAACCGGATGCGGGAGCTGATCACTTTGACTGCCTTCGCCGCTGCGGTGGAATGATTCTTGATATACTGCGCCTCGTCGATGATTTCGTAATTGAAGCGGATGTTTTCGTAAAGCGAAATGTCGCGTTTGAGCAGGTCATAGGAAGTCACGGCAACGTCGTATTGCAGGATGTTTTCAATAATTCCGGCTCGCTCAAACTGATTGCCCGCCACGGCGACGGCACGCAGTTCGGGCGAGAACCTCGACAGCTCCTCCAGCCAGTTGTAAATGAGCGAAGCGGGACAGACAACCAGCGACGTGCCGGCGGTTCCCTCGGCTTTGGCTGCCGAAAGCACCGAAATCACCTGGAGCGTCTTTCCCAGACCCATGTCGTCCGCCAGAATGCCGCCGAAACCGTATTTTTCCAGCGTTCGCAGCCATCTGTGACCGAATATCTGATAATTGCGCATGATCCCCTGCAGATGCTCGGGCGCCTCAAAATCCGACTCGCTCACCGTCTTGAATTCCTTGATCAGCTTTTTAAAGTACGAATCGCGTTTGATGCGCAGCGCGTCACACTTCTCGGTCATCTTGTCGAGATAAAGCGCGCGGTAGACCGGCAGGTTGACGCTTCCCTTGGCAAGTTCGGCCGTTGTCAGACGCAGGGTGTCCATCATATCGCTGAGCTCGGCAACAGTCTCGTCCATGTCCACAAAGTCGCCGTTTTTCAGTCGGTGATAACGCTTTTTGCGCTTGTAGCTCTTGAGTATGTCGGCAAGCTCCTTAATCGAAACGTCGTCGGACTGTATCGAGAGATTCATCAGGTCGCCCGACACCGAAACGCCCACCTTGACAGGCAGTCGGCGTCTGATGTTGATCGCACGGAAGCTGTCGGTACAGTTGACTTCACCGACCCGCAGCAGCTCGCTGAGTCCCTCCGAAAGCAGCCTGTACGCCGCGTCATCGCTCTTTTCGCATGAGAACAGATCGTTCTTTTGGTCGTACTCGGGGAAATATTCCATCATCACACGCAGCGCTTCGGATTCCCGCTGAAAATCCCGCTGTGAGGTGGGACGCGCCTTTCCCGGCATGCTGTCGGAAAGACTGCATTCCGTCTCGCCGTACCTTGCTACCGCACGGCAGGTGAAGAGTCCCTCCTCGTTATCGAGATAAAACACCGGTTCGGCTTCGGGCGGCAGGTATTTTTCGATCTGCTCGGTGTCGTGTTCACGGACATTGATCATGCCGCGCAGCTTCGGCAGGACGCTGTAGCAGAATTCCGCCATGTTGTTCCTGCCCACGCTGAAGGAGAATTCCCCTTTTCCCAGCAGCGAATACAGCGGCGCAAGCTGCCGTTCGGTCTCGGGGTCCACACGGCAGAACCTGCTGTTGTCTATGAAATAATGGTGCTCCGAGCCGCTGATAAACAGCGGCGCCTTGCCGGTCGCCTCTATGCCGTGGAAAACATTCTCCTCATCGACTTTTTCTCTGATATCCAGGGTTATGTCCGGGGAAGCGATTCCCGGACGCAGCTGGAGATTGACCTTGCCGTTTTCACGCACATCCGTGAATGTCAGTTCGCTCAGCCCTATACCCGTTACCGCGTCAAAAAACGCGTCAAACCGGCTGCCGTAAAGCTCTATGCGGTTCTTGATCGTCTCGGCGGGAGGCGTATAGCCGTAATAGCTGTTTCTGACGTTTTCCGCCCGGAACACCGCGTCGTCCACCACATCCCTGATAAAGGAATAGAGCGGAAGATCCTTTTCTCTGATCCTGTCGCGGGCAAAATTTAGACTCGACTTGCCGGATGTGTAGATTCCTTTTCTTTCCGCCGCTGCGACAAATTCCGTCATATTCTTGACAACATACAGCTTGTCGGTGCCCGCGCGGACGGTCATGTAATACCTGCCGTTCTCCCCTGTCAGCCGCGGCTCGAGGGTTATCTCACGGCGCAGCTCCGACAGAGTCCCCGAGGAACGCTCGGTCCGGAAGGAACTGAGCAGCTTGACGCCGTCGCTGCTGGTGGAATCGCCGGCATTGGGGTCGTCTGCGATTCTCTTGCCCGCTTCCAGCAGGAGGGCAAGCAGATATTGATTGGGAATGATTTTCTCGCCGTGTTTCATGATGCCGGTGATGCCGAAGCCTGAGACATATTTTTCACATGTGGAGCCTGTCAGACCGTTCCGGTCGAAGGTCGCCGAAATCAGGCAGTCGAAATTGCCCTTGTATTTGCCGCCTGCCTCGCAGATCATGCCGCCGCTGTCGTCGCGCCAGCCGTATTTCAGAACAACATCGGTCACTTTGCCGCTTCGGAGCAGCTCGACAGCCCGTTTGTACGTTTCCTCATAGACTAATAGATTCCGCGTCATCCTGCGCATGTCAAAATAGCGGTAAACATCGTCCGATTCTCCGGACGGGTTATACAGCGCTTCAAAGGGATTCTTCGCCATCTCGCGGTCGGAATGGGTGTGTTCGTAATCGTCAATGGCAAACAGCACCGCCGCAATGTGCTTGCAGAAATAGCCCGAGCGTGAATGCGGGCAGTCGCAGGTAGCCGTGTACAGCGTCCCTTCGCTCTCCTCTACCCTGACGGAGTACGGTCTGGAGCCAAGCACCTTCGCGTGATAAATGTTGCCCGAAGGCTGAAGACTGAGCACCTTGCCCCGTCTGTAATAATCCCTGCCGCGGATCAGAATGGTCTGCGTAAAAAAATCCCGCCAAATCATCGTCCATCCTCCTCTTCTGACATAAGGAACGGTTCAAATTGTTTGAATGATTATTATACCACATTATTATGAGAACATCAAGTCAAAAAATCAAGAAAAAATGCGCCGGTGTTTTCCGTTCCACAGAGACGGAAACACAGACGCATATGTAAATTATTTGTAAATGAGCTCACCCACACAAGTGTCCTTGTATTTTGTTCCCTTGTAAACGCCGCCTATCGTAAATCTGACGTAGCAGGTCTCTCTCTCCTTGAATTGGAAGGTCTGGGGATCCTTTTTGTCCTCCAGCGTGAAGCTCTCGGAGGTGCCGTCGTCAAATGTCAGCGTGAAATCGCTTACTCTCGAATTGACGAGATACATGTCCTTTTTGGCGGTGTTGAATTTGGGATTCTGATAGCCGTTGTAGACGGTCACTTCGCTCACCTTGACGGCGGAACCGTCGGAATTGTACGCCAGCAGCCATTCTCCGATACCGTAGCCCTTCACGCCGTCCTGCCAGCTGGTTTCGGGGTCGCCGTCAAACGCCAGTTCAGTGGTTCCGTGCGTGAGCTTTGCATTGATAAAGGAAGAAGCCATGGCGGTGGTGAATGTATTCTGATCCAGCGTGTACCTGGTATAGCTGCTGTTTCTCACGTCCTCAGGCAGCAGATGAACCACCGGCTTGGAAGGCGTCTTCTTGTCCGAAGCAGCCGATGAGGAAACCGACGAGGATACCGATGAAGCAACCGACGAGGTGCCGGCGCTCTCGCTTTCAACGGTCTGAATACCGTCGTTTCCCGAAAAGAGCGAAACAAGAAATCCGATCAGCGACACGATCAGCACAAGGCTTAAAAATGCCGCCGCGATCAGTACCCGGATAGAAGCATTTCTGGAATCGGCAGACCCGGATGCACCCTTGCGCGGCTTCCTTGCGGAAGCAGGTCTTCTGGTCCCCTGTGCGGGTTTCTTTTTGGCTGCGGGACGCTTTTTGGGAGCAGGACGCTTAGCGACAATGCGTTCCGGATACATGGTTTCTTCAAAGTCGGAATAATCTCGGTCGATGTCATTCCCGCCGTAGTCATCAGCACCGTACGGTTCCGGATCATATGCCAGCATTGTGTCATCCTCAGCGTCGTAACCGCCGCTCATGGTAAGATCCGAAAGATCAAAGTCGGGTGCCATCGCTGAGTAGGATTGCGTCTCAATGCTTGGCGTAACATATTGAAAAGGAAGCTCTGTGTCATCAATGCTGGGCTTGGACATTTTTCTGCTGCCGCAGTTCGGGCAGAAGGTGGCGTCGGGACTGAGCGGTTCTCCGCAGTCCTGACAGAACATTTCCCCGGATGTTTCTGTGAAAAATTGATCATTCATCAGCTGATTCCCCTGTTCAGTCTTTTTGTTTATTCCTCATTATAGCAAGGTTTATGGAAAGAGTCAATATCCAAAGTGCTTTTTTCGGATAACTTTTTCCCCCATTTTTGAGGCTAAACTTCTAAACATCTTGACAATCGGCACTCTTTCGTATTATAATCATACCATCGGTTTAAATCGCAAAAGTCTTACAGCCGAAATATTTTTCATCGCAGATCATCCCCTTGTCAAGGAGGACAAAAATAATGTTAAGAGTTTTTGTAGATTCAGGAAGCAGCATCAAACAAAGTGAGAAGAAGCAGTACAACGTGGAGATCATACCGCTTAAAATTCTTCTTGGAGATAAGGAGTACAGCGACGGCATAGACCTTTCGATGGATTTTTTCTATTCCAAGCTGATCGACGACGGTCTTTTCCCCAAAACATCCTTGCCTTCGCTTGACGAAACCGAGAAGAAAATTATGAAATACGTCGAACAGGGAGACGAGGTCATTATTCTGCCTATTTCATCCGGCATCTCCGGTACATACAACACCTTCCGCATCATGTTTGAAGACCAGCCGAACGTGCGCGTGATTGACACCAAAACCGCTGTCGGCGGCGTGAGAATACTGGTGGAGGAAGTCAACAAATACCGCGACAAGGGACTTGATTTCATCGAAAAGAAGCTGGGCGAGCTGATTCCGCGCATCCGGGTAGCCGCCATCCCGGAGACGCTGGAATACCTTCACCGCGGCGGCAGACTGAGCAAGACGGCTTATGTCGCCGGAAGTCTGGCACAGGTCAAGCCGCTGATCACCTTTGAGGACGGATTTGTCAAGGTCCTGACCAAGGCGATAGGACTCAAGCGCGCCATGCTCACCCTCGCCAAACTGCTTGATACCGAATGCGACGCGAACTATTCCATTATCCCGTCCTACACCTATTCCAACAAGAACCTCGTCGATCTCATCAAAATGGTGGATCACAAATTCCTGGCAGCCATGGAACATCAGGACAATCTCGATCCCGCCATCGCCTGCCACTGGGGGCCCAATGCCTTCGGATTAATTTTCGTCCGCAAGCAGTAAAGTCCCTTTCCTTTCTTGAACAAAAAAGCTGCACGGTAACGATTTCATTTCGTTTTACCGTGCAGTTTTAGTTTTACTTTTTCTTCTTTTTCTTTCCGTCCTTGCCCGAACCTTTGCCCTCTCCGAAGAGAATTTCGCTCAGGTTCATGCTGCTGTAGGCGGATGGGTCGAGCTTGAGACCGGGAAGGTTCTGCTTGGGCATCTCAATGAGGCTGTCTTCGTCCACGTCGGCGAAAGCGGAGGCCGCTGTCGGCGGATGAATCTGCTCGGGTTTCTTCTCTGTTTCCCGCTCTTTCTCCTTGTTTTTGTCCTTGTTCTTTTTGTCGTTCTTCTTGGACTCCGCCTTTTTCTGAGCTGCCTTTTCAGCTGCCTTCTTGGCCGCTTTTTTGGCGGCTTTTTCGTCGTTCTTGCCCGATTTCTTGTCTTTGGACTTCTTCTCCTCTGGTTTGGGCTGTTCGGCGGCTTCGGCAACCGCTTCCGCTCTGGCGCCGTATTGCCTGTGGCTTTCCTCGGCTTCGGTATTCACCGGGGACTCCATGTTTGCCATGAGCGACTTCTTGATGCCGCCCTCGTGGGAGAATCTGTGCTTGCGGGCAGGTGTGTTTTCTCCTTCGGCAGTCTGCTGCTCCTTCTTGGCGGCGGGTGCTGTCGGCTGCGCGGCTGCCTGCGCTTCCTCCAACTGCCTGATTGCCTCGCTGCGGCGGACTTCATGGCGTTCCCTCAATGCGCTCCTCACTCCCTCCGGAATACTCTCAGGGGAAGAAACGTTTCTCTGCGACGGGGTAAAGAACGTATTCACGGCGTTGTAGAGCTTGCTGTCGGAATCCAGCGACGCCTGTCGGTTGCCTGCAAAAAGCGGCTGCTGAACCGGCTCCTGTACGGTCTTCTTGGTAATGCGCCGGATATTGGTATACTTCGCGCCGGGCATCAGGCGGTGATAGATGTGCCCGGGAATCCATCTCCCGTTGACCTCGTACATCTCGTCGTCGTATTCAATATGGCGAATGCCCCTTCTGACCGCCACAATATACCTTTTGCGGGGTTTGGAAAGGGGGCGTTTCGGCGGCTCGGGAGGGGCTGCCTTGGGCTTCGGCTTTTCCTCCGCGACGTCGAAAAACTGCTGTGCCCTCGGTCTCGGTTCAAAGCTGAGCGTCGGCAGCGGAATGTCGTCGTCCTCAAATCTGACCGGCGGCTCGGGTTTGGGAGACTCGGGTCTGGGCGGCTCCGGTTTCGGCGGCTCCGGCTTTTGCTCGGGTTCGTCCTGTATGAAATCATTCTCGTCAAAGCCGTCAAACAGATTGCCCAGATGATATGTCAGCTTCGCATCGTCGATATTGTCATCGGTTGATTTGAGCAGCTTGCGGTCGTCCACAATTTTTTCAAAGACAGGCGCTCCCGGATCGGGCGCCTTTTTCTTCTGCTCCGGCTGCTTGGGCTGCGCGGGCGTTTTGCCGTTGTCTGCCACCTCGTTATAGACCGGCTGCGGGACGGGTTTTTGCCGGTTGGACGAATTCGTCGAAAAATACACGATTTCAGAAACACGGTCGGCGCGGTCACGGTTCCGCGTCATGCTGTAGGTCGGGATTTCGGTTTCCTCGCCGTAATCCAGCGTCACAGGAGACGGCGAAGACGACTCGGTGATCACAACCGGATACGCGGCGATGTCCTTTGAAAGATCCACCGAATCAAATTCGTTTTTGGGCACAGGGCGGTACTCGCTGTAGGTATTATCCGAAACCGGCGTCCTCGGTCTTTTGACCGCGTTGTCTGCTTCTTCCCTGGAACGGCGGAGTTCCTCGTCCTTTGCCTTGTTGCTTTTCTCCATAAAGCTCTCGATCAGTCCCAGCATGCTGTCATACTGTTTCTTTTCGGGCGAAATGGGCATAGGGGTATTGTCGATCAGGTTCTCTATGGAATAATACTCCTGCTCCTGCGACGGTTCGCTTGGGGTGGGCCATCTGAATCTGTCCTGTGCGGGGTCGTTTTTGCGGAAAAGGGAAATATTGTTGATTTCGTCGTCGTCCAGCCCCGCGCCGAAGGAATTCATCACGCTGTTCAGACTTCTCATTTCGTCGGTCAGTTCGTCCTCATCCACCGACAAATCCATCTTCGGCTTTTCCTCATACGGTTCCGGCATGGGACGCTTGGGCCATGCGCCGCGGCATTTTTCAAGGGCGTCGGATGAATTGATCCGCAGCCACAGTCCCTGGGGCACATCGGGATTGTAGCGTATCCCGGCGGGAAAATCGACGGTATTCCAGTCCGTGCCGAGCGGCGTGTCATCCAGACAGATCACTATCTTCTTCGTGGGACTGTTCATGACCGCACGCGGTTCGAATTCCCTTCCCGAGGCAAATTTCAGATAGCTCTTTGACAAAAAGACCATTGCCACGGCTGAATTGCTCAGCCGCTCGGCAATGCGCATGCTCGACGGGTTGCCGCACGCCGCACTGCTCCAGAGCCGGAAGCCCTCGTTGTACATTTTTACGGCGATAGCGTATGCTATCCTCTCGTCCTGCTGAGCGTAGGATATGAACACATAGGGCGATTTCCCTTCATATTCGGGAATAGGTGCAAATGCCATATATTAAAACACCTCTGAAAGCTTTTCTCAGATTAATAAATTCATTATAACTTAAACTGACTCCTTGTGCAAGTCAATTGACTAAATATTGAATAACATTTTACAAATTCATCTGAATTATTTGGGAAATTCATCAAATACTATCATTGAATACCGAAAGAAAGGTCGATTGAATCAAAAATGCAGCTATTGTGGGAATATTTAAAGGTCTTTGCCGTAGGCGGAGCGCTCTGTGTGATCGGTCAGCTGCTTATTGACAGAACCAATCTCACCCCAGGCAGAATTCTGGTAAGCTTTGTCACGGCGGGCGTGATTCTCAGCGCCGTCGGATTATACCAGCCCATCGCCGACTTCGCGGGAGCAGGGGCAAGCGTCCCGCTGACAGGCTTCGGGCACGCTCTCGCGGAGGGCGTGCGGGAAGGCGTCAAGGAAAAAGGACTGCTCGGAGCCTTTACGGGAGGCGTCACACGCACGGCGGGAGGGATTGCGGCGGCGGTCATTTTCGGCTACCTATGCGCTCTGCTGGCCAAGCCCAAGGCGAAGGTGTAATTCATCAGCCCGACCGCTAAACTTCTTGACATTGAGGCGCAGTGTGTTATAATTCATTTATAAGAATGAAAAAGAAGGGACACACTATGCCGCCAAAACTGATGATCGTTATCCCCTGTTACAATGAAGAAGAAGTGCTGCCCATCACCAGCAAGCTCTTCCGTGAGGAACTGGAAGGGCTTATCGCCCGGCAGAAGGTCAGCCCGGACAGCAGAATACTCTTTGTCAACGACGGGAGCACCGACTCCACCTGGGACATTATCTGCCGGCTGTCGGCGGAATGCGAGCTTTTCGAGGGCATTTCCCAGAGCCGGAACCGCGGACATCAGAGCACACTGCTTGCCGGACTGATGGAAGCGCGTGAGATGTGCGACGTCACCATTTCCATCGACTGTGACGGACAGGACGACATTGCCGCCATGGATCAGATGGTGGATGAATATCTGAACGGCGCGGAAATCGTCTACGGCGTGAGAAGCGCGCGCAAAACCGACACCTTCTTCAAGCGGTTCACTGCGCAGAGCTTTTACCGGCTGCTGAAAGGAATGGGCGCCGACGTGGTCTATAACCACGCGGATTACCGCCTTGTCTCCTCCCGTGTGCTCAGGGAATTCGCCGATTTCAAAGAGGTCAACATCTTCCTGCGTGGAATGTTCCCGCTTGTCGGCTTCAAAAGCACCTGTGTGTATTACGAACGCAGCGAAAGAATGGCGGGCAAAAGCCATTATCCGCTCTCCAAAATGCTTGGACTCGCCATCGACGGCATCACCAGCCTGAGCATCAAGCCCATACGCTTCATCACGGGCATCGGCATATTCGTTGCGCTGCTCAGCTTCGTCGGCGTGGTCTGGTC
>ONID01000049.1 GCA_900317765.1 uncultured Eubacteriales bacterium
ATGACGGTGGATAAAAACGGCGATCTCACTTGCAGCATCCCTATGCAGATCAACACCGAAACCGACGGAATGCAGACTTTCACCGCCGTGGCAGGTCAGTATTTCAGTTCGGAACTGAGCGTGTTTGTCACTCCGCATATTACCCTTGAACAAGTAATGAAGTCCTATGAGGTTGGCGCGGATGTTTCTGCGTACCTTGAAAAGGAATACGCTGATGAAGAAGATGCGGAAAAGGTTGCCAAAGCCGCAGAGAAATATCTCAAAAAGGACGAACGAGTGGGCGGGGTTGCAGTTCACGGTACGGATGTATATTATTCCACCGTTGATATGGTCGCTGGAATGATAAAGTGCGCCCCGCAGGATCCCGATATGCTGGGAAGCGGCTCTTCAACAAGGCAAAAACAAAAAACGTCTGTCGGCGGATATGTTCCTCCTGTTGGCAGCGCTGCTGTCGGAAACGGTGTCTCAGCACGGCAGACGTCTTTCTCCGAGAACAGCAATATTATTAGTGCTTACAACGAACCGAACGGTGAAATTGTTAAGAAAAATCTTATTGATTCCGGCAATACGGGCACAAACGGAAACGTGCTGATTCTCAGACCGGCAACTAATGCACTGCCGGTGATTCCAGCAAATAACAAGTTAAAAAGTGGAGCGGAAAGAATTAATAAAATTACTGAAGGAACTATTGTTGAGGAAAAAAAGGATGATGATGCCGTTAGTGCTATATTGACTCGTGAATTACTGGACTATGGTACGATTATTATTCACGGTCACGGAGGATTTTTATCTGATGAAAACGGAAATATTTGCAGTACGGTTTTCCTACTGTATAGATGTTATCTTGAACAGACTGATGATTTAATTGAAGATATGCCAACTCAACTTTATAACAAGATGTTAGAATATGCTTCGATTGATTGTCAAAATAAGATTGGGCGTACTCCTACTGTAGAGCAGCTTGAAAATTATTTCAGTAATTTTTACGGACGAACTGGCAATATTTCTGAATGGAGAATACTCTCGTCATGGGGACCAGTTACAAAATTATCGGTTGAAGAAAAACAAATAAAAAAGACAGAAAGGCTTCAAAGCGATATTCTTATGACTTCAAGATATTTTATGGATCGTTATAGTGATGCTATTTTTGACAATGCTATTATCTATTTTGGATCTTGTGACGCATTATTCTGCGAACAGTTTAATAACTGGCTAATAAACCACGGTTTTAAATTGGTATTTGGCTATGAAGGTACTGTTCAAAACATTACAAGTCTTTATAATCTTAAAGATGTGATTGACGAATTGACAAAAACAAATAAGTCTCAAAAATGGCGGACAAATACTCCTATAGAAGCTTGTAGAAGCACAGAAAATAGACTTACAAACTTATTTGAAAATATAGTACAAAATGCAATATGGAGAGATATTGTTAGTGTATTGAATAACGATGATACTACAATGCTTTTCTGGGGTAATCCGGAATTCTTCTATTCCGGAACAGGCTCTATCAGCGGCAAGGTCATGTACAAGCCAGATGATTCCGATGCTGAAAAAGCCAAAGATACCCCGTGCGAGGGCGCGACGATCACGGCATATCTCGTAAAAACCAACAGTAAGGGAGAATTCACTTTAAAAGGTATCAGATGCGGCGCGTATGTACTTGTTATTACCGATTCCGAAGGGAATAGCAAAAAGGTTTCGATTGTTGCCGATAACAAGGATAACGACGGTGGTACTGTCTATCTCGAAAAGGAAGATATTCAGTCGGTTGGTAATGCTATCGAATACAAAGGAGCCGTTTATTACTGGAGCAGACCAGACTATAACAAGCTGATCCGTTTAACGAACGATAAAGAAAAGGTTATTTTTGACGCCGGCAAGCAAAACAAAAAAGGCAAGGAACAATATGCCGGACGCGGACAGATTGCGGGAGCCGGTAATAGGATTTATTTCGTGATCGACAACAATAACGGAAATGCAAAATTATGCTCGGTCGGTCTTGACGGAAGTGACTTCAAACAATACAATTCAAAAAAACACGACAAACCAATAGGCGGCATCATAGGGATCACCCCCGACAAACAATTCATTGAAACCGGCATAATTGATACTTCTTATTATACCTACAGATTGACCCGTGAAAATTACTATTTCTTAAATATCAAAACAGGGGAATTATCGTTAATCAAAGGCTCCGCGGATGTTCTTAGTGCAGATGATGACTGGTTCCACAGTGGCGAAATCTTTTATATTAAGTACAAAGAATCCAAACGCACCATTACTCTCTACAAGAGCGCTCTCGACGGTTCGGACAAAATCAAACTCGGCAGCTTCAAGACGCCGCGATATGATGCGGATGCCGGTTATCTGACAGTTTCGCAGGCATTGTATCCTGTCATTGATAACAAGCCCTATGTGTATTTCTCATACGGTGTGATTCAGGGTACAGGGCTGTTCTTTGGCAGCAGCCGGGTTGCGAGAGCACGGCTTGACGGCGGTGATTACAAAGTGATCGATACAAGCAATGACAACAGCACCGGCGCACTGTTTTTTGTCAACGAAGACGGCGGCATCAGCTATTTAGACCGTACATTGAGATATGATGAATTAGAAATCACCTATTACTGGGGCAACGACGGCATATACGTCATGGATTCCGCCACAGGGCGAGGCGTCAGAGCTTTTACCAGAGATGAAATATACCGGAATACCACAGACTTCCCGAAATACAGCCTCTCCGCGGAATCGGCGGAAATAGTTGGAAATCAGGCGTTTGTGCTGCTTAAAAGCACTCTGGAAGGAGAAACGATGCATCAATTGATTGATAACGGTTCGATACTGCTGAAAAAAGATCTGGACAGCGGCAAGGTCACGGTGATCAGCAAAACGAAAAAATAGTTTTTCTTCCAATACAGATGTACTATAAACTCATCGGGAACGCGCTTCAAACGGGGTGCGTTCCCGATTTGTATTCCCACCGTCATCAAAAATGCATAATTATAAATTCCGGCTGCATAAAATTGCTAAAAAGGCATATTTTTGAAAAAAATTCCAGTATTGGATGAAATATTTCTCTGAATTTGTTGCATTTTTTTATTCCATTTCCCGAAAGTATATGATATAATTAAATTTACAATACTTTTTTAGCATAAAAACTCTACTCTTATCAGGGAGGAAAATCACATGTACAAGATCATATCAAAAAGGGAACTCAATCCCACCGTCACCATGATGGACATAGAGGCTCCGCTGGTTGCCAGAAAGGCGCAGCCGGGTCAGTTCATCATCCTGCGGGTTGACGAGAACGGCGAGAGAATTCCGCTCACCGTTGCCGGATGCGACAAGGAAAAGGGCACTGTCAAAATTATATTCCAGATCGTCGGCGCTTCCACCGAACTGCTGAACCATAAGAACGAGGGCGACTCCATCCAGGATTTTGTCGGTCCTCTCGGCAAAGCCACTCACACCGAGGGCCTGAAGAAGGTCGCCATTGTCGGCGGCGGCGTGGGCTGCGCCATTGCGCTGCCCGTTGCGCAGAAGCTGCACGAGCTTGGATGCGAGGTTCATTCCATCATCGGTTTCCGCAACAAGGATCTGCTGATCCTTGAAGATGAATTCAAAGCAGCCTCCGACAAGCTCATCATCATGACCGACGACGGCAGCTACGGCGAAAAGGGCGTCGTCACCGAGCCGCTCAAGCGCCTGATTGAAGGCGGCGAGCAGTACGACGAGGTCATCGCCATCGGACCCCTGATCATGATGAAATTCGTAACCCTCACCACGAAGCCCTTCGGCATCAAGACCATCGTTTCCATGAACCCCATCATGATCGACGGCACAGGCATGTGCGGCGGCTGTCGTCTCACCGTTGGCGGCAAGACAAAGTTTGCCTGCGTGGACGGCCCCGAATTTGACGGCTTCGAAGTGGATTTTGACGAGGCCATGAGCCGCGGCATGATGTACCGCACATTTGAGCAGGAGCAGAGAGAGCATGTCTGCAATCTTTTTAAAAAAGAAGTTCAGTGATTTATTGTCGTTCACGGCACCCTAAAATATTTTTTCTACAGTAAAAACACCTCACGAAAGGAATGCAATCAACATGCCAAACATGTCACTCAAAAAGAATCCCATGCCGGTGCAGGATCCCATTGAAAGAGGACGCAATTTCAAGGAGGTCGCTTTGGGCTATGATGAAGCGACCGCTCTCGACGAGGCGGCAAGATGCCTCAACTGCAAGAACATGCCCTGCGTCAGCGGCTGCCCGGTCAACGTACATATTCCCGCATTCATCGCCAAAGTCAGGGAGCTTGACTTCGAGGGCGCTTATCAGGTCATCAACAAGTCCTCTTCCCTGCCCGCGGTCTGCGGCAGAGTCTGTCCCCAGGAAACCCAGTGCGAGAGCAAGTGCGTCAGGGGCATCAAGGGCGAAGCCGTCGGCATCGGACGTCTGGAAAGATTTGTCGCCGACTGGCACAACAGCCATTGCACAGAGGCGCCGCAGATTCCCGAGCAGAACGGACATAAGGTAGCCATCGTCGGTTCCGGTCCCTCCGGTCTGACCTGCGCCGGCGATCTCGCCAAGTTAGGCTACAAGGTCACCGTCTTTGAAGCGCTTCACCTCGCCGGCGGCGTTCTGGTCTACGGCATTCCCGAATTCCGTCTGCCCAAGAGCATCGTGCAGAAGGAAGTGGACACCCTGAAGGCATTGGGCGTCGATGTGGAAACCAACGTGGTCATCGGCAAGACTCTGACGGTCGACGAGCTGTTTGAAATGGGCTATGAAGCGGTGTTCATCGGTTCCGGCGCAGGTCTTCCCCGGTTCATAGGCATTCCCGGTGAAAGCCTGAAGGGCGTCTACTCCGCCAACGAATTCCTCACCCGCAGCAATCTGATGAAGGCTTATCAGTCCGACTCCACCACCCCGATCATGCACGCCAAGAAGGTCGCCGTTGTCGGCGGCGGCAACGTCGCCATGGACGCTGCGAGAACAGCCCTCCGCATGGGCGCGGAGAAGGTCTACATCGTCTACCGCCGCAGCCTCGAAGAGCTTCCCGCACGTAAGGAAGAAGTCGAACACGCCATGGAAGAGGGCATTGAATTCAAGCTGCTCAACAATCCTAAGAAGATCATCGGCTTTGAGAATCCCGATGACCGCCGCGATCCCCGCAACGGCTTTGTCACCGGCATGGAGTGCATCAGGATGGAACTCGGCGAGCCTGACGCCTCCGGCAGAAGAAGTCCTGTCGAGGTTCCCGGTTCGGAATTCGTGCTGGACGTGGACTGCGTGATTATCGCCATCGGCACCTCTCCCAATCCTCTGATCAAGTCCACCACCGAGGGGCTTGACGTCAACAGGAAGGGCGGCATTGTTGTGGAGGAAGCCACCGGTCTGACTTCCCGCGAAGGCGTTTACGCCGGCGGCGACGCTGTCACCGGCGCGGCCACCGTCATTCTGGCCATGGGCGCAGGCAAGACCGCCGCTAAAGCCATCGACGAATATCTGTCAGATAAATAATCTCTCCAAGGAGCTTTTCCGTCATGCAAAAGGGAAAGCTCTTTTTTGCATATTCTCACAAATATTTCCTTTATTTTTCGGATAAGTGATGTTATAATATAACCAGATAATTTGAAGGAGTTGTTTTCTTTGAAAAAGACACTATCCCGCACAGTTGCACTTCTGACCTCACTTGTTTTGCTTTTCTCAACGGCTGCCTGTTCCGACAAGAAGGATGATTCTCCGGTCAGCAAAAGCGACAAGCCTGCTATCGTGGAAATGGACATTGACGAAATGCCGGATTCGCTCATCGATTTTCTGGACAGATTTACCGATTTGTACTACAGTGACAAAGGCGGACATGACTTTGACTGCGAAACCAATTATACCAACCTCATTCCATGTATGATGCTTGAGTTTCCCTGCATCGACTGGTATACATATCCCGTTAAGCCGCTCGAAGAAAAGGACGTTACCCGCAAGAAAACGGATCCAAAAAAATGGGCAAAAGGATTCGATAACTACACTGTATGTGATGATGAAAGCGTAAAATGGATCGTAACCAATATCTTCAATGTTTCTGAGGATAAGATACCTGAAATGCGTGAAAAATATCTGAAGGAGAAAACCTTATACTTATACAAAGGTAAATACTATATGCCGGTAGGACATATCGGTACTAGCTACTTAAGATATGAGCTTGTCTCGGTCAGACTTGAGGGAAAACGCTATTATGTGGACTACAATGCTTATGTCAACGGAGATGAGATGGGCATGCCTGAATCAGACGGCTTATTATCCGGTTCCTTCACTGCTGAACTGGAACTGAAGAATGTCGACGGCAAGGATTATTGGTCCCTCTATAAAACCACAGAAACAACCAAAGAATCGGAAAAAGAATAAAACTTGTAACTTGTAAGGAGCAGACGCCATGAATATTTTAGACTATCTTGTGATGCGCGGAGACCTCACCTTTTCCGAACGCCCCTTCAACGAGGTGGACAATCTCATTTTTTCCGTTCTCGCCTACCTCGATATGCACGATATTGTTCCGGAAGAATTCGTGTTTGACGTGTCGCTCCGAAAGCTCTGCAAACGGTATTTAGAGCTTGGATATGACCAGTCCTACATCGTCAACGACCCAAAAATTCTTCTCAAAAGAATCGTCGGCTGCAAGCGGTTCGAGCGTGTGCGTGTCGGCGGCTACTGCCACTACGTCTCCCAGGATGAGCAGGTACAGTTTTCCTGCGCGACCTTCATGCTCGGGGACGGCACGGCCTATGTGGGATTCAGCGGCACCGACGACTACATCACCGCGTGGCGGGAGGACTTCAACTTTGCCTTCATGGACAGCACACCCGGGCAGGACGAGGCGGCGGATTACATCAACCGACTGTGTCAGCACACCGCCTGCCCGCTGCGGCTCGGCGGTCACTCCAAGGGCGGAAACTTCGCCGAGTACGGCGCGGCATTCTGTGACGAAATGTTGCGTGACAGCCGCATCATCGAGATCTATTCCAACGACGGCCCCGGATTCAGAAACAGCATACAGCAGTCGGAGCAGTACGCCGCCATACTGGACAGAACCAGGAAATTCATTCCCGAAGAATCGCTCGTGGGAATCATGATGTCCGGCAAGGCGAAAACCAAGGTCGTCAAAAGCACCGGAAAGGGCATATCCCAGCACGGCTTCTACAGATGGCAAGTCCGCCGTGACCTGCTTGAAGAGGCCACCAGACTCTCCCCCACCAGCGCGTTCATGGACGAAACGATCAAACGCTGGCTGGATTCTCTCGATGACGAGCAGAAGAAGTCGGTCATTTCCGCGGTGTTCGATTCGCTGGAAGCGTCGGGAGCCACAACGCTCACCGAGCTGAATTCACACAAATGGGCGTCCTACAACGCCATTCTCAGAGCGGCGGCAAACATCGACCCCGATGTACAGGGAGAAATCTTCCACTCTCTCAAACAGCTGGCGGCGGCGGGAAAGGACGTTCTCTGGGACGAGGCAAAAAAAGCGTTCGATCGCTTCGACCCCGCAAAAGCGCTTGCCGAAAACAACGACGAGTGACCGGCTCCGCAACTATTTTCATTTATTCACATTTTCACCCTACATTGTTCACATCTGATAAAGAATTATCAGGTTGACTTGAAGGATGAACTGTGCTATTATTTATAGAACACCGAAACATTCGGCTTTTGATAAAACAATAAGAAGGTATGCGCTATGAGAACATTCCATAAATCGCACAAGCTTGACAATGTGTGCTACGACATCCGCGGTCCGGTCATGGACGAAGCCAACCGCATGATTGCGCAGGGCGAGAAAATACTCAAGCTCAACATCGGCAATCCAGCACCCTTCGGCTTCCGTGCTCCCGATGAGGTGATCGAGGCCATGCAGTCCAACCTGACCTCCACCGAAGGCTATTCCGACTCCAAGGGACTGCTTGCGGCACGTCAGGCGATCGCAGACTACTGCGTCAACGTCAAGCATATCGCGGGCGTGACCCCTGACGACGTCTACACCGGCAACGGCGCAAGCGAGCTGATCACCCTTTCTATGCAGGGATTGCTCGACAACGGCGACGAAGTGCTGGTTCCCGCGCCGGATTATCCGCTGTGGACGGCTTCGGTCACGCTGGCAGGCGGCAAGGCGGTGCATTACATATGCGACGAACAATCCGACTGGTTCCCCGATATTGACGACATCCGTTCCAAGGTGACGCCGCGCACCAAGGGCATTGTCATTATCAATCCCAACAATCCCACCGGCGCGCTCTATTCCCGGGAGCTTTTAGAGCAGATCGCTCAGGTCGCCCGCGAAAACGACCTCATTGTGTTCTCCGATGAAATCTACGACCGCCTTGTGATGGACGGACTGGAGCACACATCCATTTCCTCCATCGCTCCCGATATATTCTCGATCACCTTCAACGGTCTCTCCAAATCACACCTCATTGCCGGCTACCGCTGCGGATGGATGACGCTCTGCGGCAATAAATCCCATGTAGGCGGCTATATCGAGGGCATCAATCTGCTGTCCTCCATGCGTCTTTGCTCCAACGTTCCGGCGCAGTCGCTCATTCCCGTTGCGCTCAAAAACGCCTATACAGCCAGGGAATTGCTCGTTCCCGGAGGCAGAATCTACGAACAGCGTGAATTCATCTGCAATGCCATCAACGCCATTCCCGGCATGAGCGTTGTCAAGCCCAAGGCTGCGTTTTACATCTTCCCGAAGATTGACACGGCACGGTTCAATATCACCGACGACGAGAAATTCGTTCTCGACTTCCTCAAGCAGAAGAAGATTCTTCTCACCCACGGCGGCGGCTTCCACTGGGAAACACCCGATCACTTCCGTGTGGTCTATCTGCCCTGCGTCGAGGACCTGAAACAGGCGGCCGAAGGTCTGCGCGATTTCCTCAAGGACTACCGACAGAACTGATCTCTGCATGATGACAAATTGATGAAAATTATTTTTTGATAAATATTTTGCTAACACAAAAAATGCCCTTGACATTTTTTTGATAGTCTGTTACAATAAGATCAGAAAAATTCAAGGGAGGATCATACAAATGATAGCAACAAAAAAACTCATCACTTTGACTGCGGTAATCGCTCTCCTGATCTCTATGGCGTCATGTTCGCTGTTCGAAAAAAAGGCGAAATTCACACAGAAGATCACTGCCGACAACGTCGAAGTGACCATCCGCGAGGACATGACCGAGGTTGATTCGGTCAAAAATGACGAAAAATACCTCACGGGCTACAAGTGGAACGGCTATGGCATGAACATCACGAAGGTCGGCGCCAATGAAACCAGCGCGTACAAACTCAACGGCAATACGAAAGACGACCTTCTCAAGAAGGTCGGCGAATCCGGCAAGAACCCAAGCGACATCAAGAAATTCGGCGACATCAGCTATATAGAGGTAACCGACACCACCAATAAGACACAGGAATTGTTCTCTGTCATTTACGTTTCGGAAATAGGCTATGAGTATTACCTCTTTGAGTTCTATACCCTTCCCAAGAACGGAGACAAATACCGCAGTGAATACGAAACAATCGTTTCAAGCGTCAAAACGATTGAGGAACCTGCCAAGACCATCGACATTACGATCGACGGCGTTGCTCTGACGGTGGACGGCGACGCATACTCCCAGGCATCTGACACCTATCTCTGCAGCAGATACTCCGTCAGTGTATTTAACACAAACCTCTCCGCCAAATTGGCTTCTCCCGAAAAATTTGCCGAGGCTACCATAAAGAGCGGCAACTACAAGACCGCGGCCGGTCTCGACCCCGAAATCAAGACCACTTCCGGTGGAGCAGCTTACTTTGAGGGTATGGCCAAGCAGCTTTATGGCACCCATTACATCAAGGATATAGACGGCAAGCTCTACTACATCATGTTTGCCACATTAGAACCCACTGATGAGCTGCTCAAATCCGAATTCAACGACATCGTTGACGCAGCTCACGCGGCATAATGCATTAACAGCAAGTAAAATGATTCCCATATGTAAGTCCGGACGCGTTTTCCGTATGACTTGCATATGGGAATTTATTATCTGTCAGATTAATTATTCAAAATCTATTGAAAACTTTATCGGAAAATGATATAATACCCTCGGATTTACTTTTACGTTAAATCAAAATTACATAAAAGGAGTGGTTTTATATGGAGAGCTTCAATTGTCCTGAATGCGGATATCTGATTACTGATAATTCATCGTTCTGCAAAATGTGCGGATGCAAAATAGAAAGACCATCCGTCAATTCAAATGATGCCAATGTTCCTCCAAATGAAAAGCCTTCGGAAGGCAGCATTAACAACGGACAGCAAACTGTCACAGTCAACTCCGCCGGACAGACTGTAACAGTAGACGCAACAACCTCTCATTTTCCGGATTCATTCCAGGTTTACAGCACCGTTCCTCCGTCCAACAGCAATACCCCAGTCAACACTCCGATGAATCGTCCCGTCAATACCCCGGTCAACACTCCGATGAATCGTCCGGTCAACACTCCGGTCAACAATCCGATGAATCGTCCCGTCAATACTCCGGTCAACAACCCGATGAATCGTCCCGTCAACACTCCGGTCAACAACCCGATGAATTACCCGGGACAGTATCCGATCAATCATCCGGGACAGTATCAGGGGAGCTATCCGGGGAATTATCCGGGTCAGTATTCTGCCGTGGGAAGAAGCACCGCCTATCATCCGAAGCCAAAGAAGAATTCCTCAGGTAAAAGCACCTGGATCATTGTATCATCGGTCATCGGAGGAATTGTTCTTCTCGTCATTCTGTCGTTTGTCATCGTCAACGTCACCGGTCCGGGAAGGAAATACAACAGCGCCTGCAATGCCCTTGAAGCACAGCGATTCGACGAAGCATACGACGAATTCACAGCCCTTGGCGACTACAAGGACAGCAAGACGAAGGCAACGGAAGCGATTTATCAAAAGGGCGTCTACCTCAGCAAACACGAGAAATACAAGGAAGCGGCTGAAATCTTCCAAGGTCTTGGTGATTACAATGACAGCCGTGAACAGTATCAATCGGCCTACTACAACTACGGACTGCAGTTGATGGGCAACGGAGAGTATTTTGACGCGATCAGCGTCTTTTCCTCTTTAGGTGATTACAATGACAGCCAGACCATGGTTTATGAAGCCAAGTACGGCTATATCATCAATCACTTGGACAACAATGACAAAACGACATACAGTTACCTGAATGAATTAATATCTGTCAGGTATAAGGACTGCCAATCGATCTATCGCTCACTCTATGCATGGAAGGCCACCCATTTTTATTTCAATACGGATAGTGAATCAACCGCGAAAATGTATTCCATCAGCAAAAGTTCGCCGTTGTATTGTCACTTCACGATAGAAGGCGGTCCTCCTGACGGCACATTTTACGCCTATGCAACCGCTCTGTGGCCGGATGGTTCCAGTATGAAAAAGCAAAAATCCGCCGTTGTCATGTACAATAAAGGCACTTACTGGTGGGGATGGAAAAACGGGATATACAAAAATCCTCAGGAAGGCAAGACCGGTACCTTTACATTGATTCTTTACGACGAGAACAGTAACGAAATCGGAAGAAGCTCCGTGAAAATCACACAGTAGTGCTTCATATTCAAAAGACATACACAAGCTAAAAAGCACCTGACCTTATTTCAGATAAAGTCAGGTGCTTGATTTATTCATGAATCAGAATCACTACGCGCTCTCGGATTCAACACGCACGGCTGCGCCGGTGAGCCCCAGCAGCACCCACATGAGAGGGGTATTGATCGGAAGCGAATACCCGAAAAAGGCATGCACGGCATAGGCGATCACAGCAGCACCGCAGCAGACGAGAAGCGGGTTGTCAGTTGCGCGTCGATATGCCTTGGTGATCAGGCTGCCGATAAAGGCAAGGAATGCTCCCAGTCCCGTAAATCCAGAGCAGATGAGCAGCTGCAAAAATTCATTGTGTGCCTTGTCAAGATTTCTTCCGCCGAAGAATTTCTTTGACTCCTCGCCGTAAACCTCGTTGAATACCGTGCAGAAAGAATCGGGACCGCTGCCGAAGACCGGTTTATTGCCCACGAGCTTCAGCGTGCGTTTCCATGTGAACATGCGGTTGTGACCGAATTTATCGCTGAAATTACCATGATAGACCATCTGTCCGAATTCGTAGAGCACGCCGCTCTTCTGGCTCTTTGCAGCAAAGAAGGAGGCAACGAATATTCCGACGACAGCCAGACCGTCAATCACGAGGGAACCGATCAGCAGTCTGCGTCGAGAAAGTGCGAGATCGATTTTCTCTTTGCATCTTCCCACAGAATCAGAGGCAAAATCGCAGCCAATGAAAACGGCTGCCGCACCAAAGAGAATGGCGGCTGCTACCAAGAGCCAGCCGGTTGTGCCGAATTTGCCCTCCAGTATCCATGTTTTGACCACAAGGCGATTGAATGCGATGACGCCCAACGCCGTAGACAGCACCGCAAAGTACCTGCCGAGACGCCGCAGGGAAATGAGCATGAGCGGCATGGCAGCCAGCAGCACCACTCCGAGCGCAACGATGCCCGCGTCGGTATTGAGATTCAGCTCTGCCCACAGCATGAGCGCCACACAGCTCAGTGTGACGGCGCCGTTTCTGTCGAAGGGAAGCTGCTGTTCCGTGATATAAATGCCGGAGGCCAGCACAAGCGCAGCCGTCACAAAATAGGATGTCAGATTGATGTTGCCCATCGGTCCCATAAAGAGCAGACCGCTCTCCCAGTTGGGCTTTGAAAAGCCGGTACTGAGCAGATCGACGCCGAAGAAATGGAACATGACCAGACCCGCAACGATCGTCGCACCGCAGCAATATACATTCAGATCGAATTTCCGCAGCTTCAGAAGATGCGAGATAAGGAAATAAACCGCCACATAGAAGCTCTGTATGATGAACCCGTCGTTGCGAACTCCCTGACCGTTGAATGCCACTTCCTTATAGGGAGAGAGCAGTGTCGAAATAAAGAGGAATCCCCAGTAAATCAGCACAGCGTAATCGGGAACGTTGAATTTTGGCAGTTCCACTTTAAAACGTTCCGTCGGGGTAGAAATGACCTTTATAATCATAGCGACAATGACAGAGCAAAGTCCCAGTGCCGCGAGCACATAAAACACCGAATTTTTGTAATGGGTTATATTGCCGTACTTTTGCGGTCCGATGGCAAGCGGAAAAACAAAAACCATCGACAGCAGAAAAACCCTGGCCAGCAGTTCCATAGGATTGGTCTTGTCAAAAAGCGGCGAAGGCGGCGGGGACTTTCTGGACTTCGGAGCATTGGAGAGTGTCGGGAACTTTTTGACATTTTCGGTTTTACCATGCGCTGATTTTTGCGCTACGGAACCGGCATTGGGTTCTGTTTTTTGCGGATTGGTTTTTTTAGCGGCAGCACCGTTCTGAGTTTGGAGATATTTCTTCTTTTTTTTGCCTGACATTGGAAGTAATGACCCCTTTCGTTCGGTTAATTGTGTATAAGTATTATTCTATATGGAAAAGGCGTCTTTTACAAGTGTTTTGACAATAATTTAATAAAATGACAATATTTTTGAGGAATGATGTTTTCCACACCGCAATAAATCAGCCCCGGCGAAGAGCAGATACGCTTGATCGTCAGGGCATGTTTTTTCATCAGTATCTATTTGTGGCGGCGTGTGTAACGTCAGTGGCAGCCTCCGCAAGAGCAGCAGTCGCCTGTGCAGGAAACGGCATCGGGATCATAAGTGTCGGGATCCTCGCCGTTGACAGCGGCGGTGAGAATGGCAGTGACATGATTCATCAGGTGATCCACCACATCCTTGGCCTTGTTGAAGGCGACCATGTTTTCGCTCTCCATGACGGCAGTGTAGATGCTCATGAGCTGCTCGTTGAGCTCGTTAACCTTGTCCTGATCGGGTTCGGGCTTGGAGGATTCGATCTCCATCTTCATGCGGACGAGGTTGAACTCGCCTATCTGCTTCTGAAGCTCCTCGTCGTTGTCGCTTGCGATTCTTGCCTCCATCAGTGCCTTGTACTCGTCGGACTGCTGGATAACCTTGCCCATTTCTCTTGCCATTTCGATGATTGTCATGATAAACGTCTCCTTTTATTTTTTAAATATTTAGATTGTATAATGTTGAAATTGCCTCAAATCGGCTGGGTAGTGCGTTGTATAATATGATATTTTTCTCAGGTCGGGGTAAGGCAGACCGTTGTATTGGGCTGTTTTTGTATTCGCCCGACCCTTGTTATTGTCCGGGGTGCGTCTTGCTCGTGGGGGGTTCCTCCGTCTGTATTCGCCCGACCCTTTTGATTATCCGGGTGCGTCTTGCTCGTGGGGGTTTTCTCCGTCTGTATTCGCCCGACCCTTTTGATTATCCGGGTGCGTCTTGCTCGGTCGGCTGAAAGCCTCCCTCGTGGGGCTCTGCCCCACTCCCCGCAAGGGCCCTGCCCTTGACCCGCCAGGGAGCAGTGGCCCCCTGGACCCCACGCTCGCATACGCTCGCTAATTATGCGCTGCGCTATGCTTTTTTTATTTTATAAACTTGCCTTGCAGCACCCAGTTTTTCGCGTCGGTGATCTCGCACTCCGCAAAGCTGCCGACCAGATCGGGACTTCCCATGCACTTGACCACAATGTTCGTTCCTGTGCGGCAGAAAAGCGAATCGTCGCGGCTGTCCACGCCTTCCACCAGCACCCGCTGACGACCGCCCATCATGGATGCGCACCGCTCGGCGGCTATCTTCTCCTGCGTTTCCAGAAGCTCCTTCATCCATCTGGCTTTTTCGGCGTGCGGAACAGGATCCTCCATCTTCGCCGCCGGCGTTCCCTCGCGGGCGGAATAGATGAATGTGAAGATCGATGTGTATTTCACTTCCCGAACAAGCGAAAGCGTCTCCTGGAATTCCTCGTATGTCTCGCCGGGGAAGCCCACGATGATGTCGCTTGTCAGCGAAATATCCGGCATCTTCTCCCTTGCCATGCGCACTAATTCAAGGTACTTCTCGCGGGTATAACGGCGGTTCATTGCCTTCAGCACGCGGTTGGAACCGCACTGCACCGGCAGGTGAAGATGATGCGCCGTGTGCTTTCCCTCCGCCATTGCATCGAGAAGCTCCGGCGTGCAGTCCTTCGGATGACTCGTCATGAACCGCAGGATATAATCCCCGTCGATGCTGTCGATCTCCCGCAGCAGCTTGGGAAAATTCCAGTCCTCTCCGTCCGAGCTGACCGCGTTCTTGACGGCGTAGCTGTTGACATTCTGCCCTAAAAGGGTGATCTCCTTGTAACCTGCGTCAATAATGGCTTTTGCCTCCGCCAGCACCTTGCTTGCGTCACGGCTGCGTTCCCTGCCGCGCACATGCGGCACGATGCAGTAGGTGCAGAAGTTGTCGCAGCCGTACATGATCGGCAGCCACGCCCTGATGGAGCTGTCGCGAGATGGAATTGTCCTCCTGCGACAGTTCAAACACCCGCTTGCCGCCTGTCAGCGTGCGGTAAAGCAGCTCCGGGAACCGGTTGATGACATGCGTACCGAATACTAAATTGACATGCGGATAGCTTGCCCTGATCCTGTCGGCGACGGTCTTCTGCTGCACCATGCAGCCGCACAGCGCGATGATAAGATTGGGGTTGCGGTTCTTGACGTGCTTCAACGCGCCGACGTTGCCGAATACTCTGTCCTCGGCGTGTTCCCTCACCGCGCAGGTGTTGTAGAGAATGAAATCCGCCTTGTCGGGGTCGTCAGTAAACTCAAATCCCATCTCGGAAAGCATTCCGTTGATTCTCTCCCCGTCGGAAACGTTGCCCTGACACCCGTAGGTGTGTGTAAAGGCAAGCGGCGTTCTTCCGGTTCTCCATTATGGTAATACATCACGCTCCTTCTATATTTTATTCATTATAAAGAATTGCAAATGCAAAAGGAAACGCCAATCGCATTTGCAATTTGTTATTTTATGGAGCAGAATTATTTGTCTCTGTTCTTTTTCGCCGCTTCAATAAAGCTCTTGAAAAGCGGGTGCGGACGGTTGGGACGTGATTTGAACTCGGGATGGAACTGACATGCGACGTACCACATATGTTCCGGCAGCTCGATCATTTCCACGACGTGACCGTCGGGAGCCTGTCCGGACAGAACCATGCCGTACTTCTCGTACTCCGTGCGGTAGGTATTGTTGACCTCGTAGCGGTGGCGGTGGCGTTCCTCAATCAGCTCGGAGCCGTAGCACTCGCTGACTTTGGAACCGGGTTTCAGCGCACAGGGATATTTGCCGAGCCGCATGGTCGCGCCCATATCCTCCACTTCACGCTGTTCCGGCATGAGGTCGATGACAGGATAGGTGGTATCGGGATTGAATTCCGAGCTGTTGGCGTCCTTGAAGCCAAGGACGTTGCGGGCATATTCGATCATGGCGATCTGCATACCGAGGCAGATGCCGAGATAAGGAACATTGTTGGTACGGGCATATCTTGCCGCGACAATCATTCCCTCAATGCCTCTGTCGCCAAAGCCGCCGGGAACGAGAATGCCGTCCACATCGCCAAGGGTTTCAACGACGTTTTCATCCGTGAGCTTTTCGGAATCCACCCACTTGATGTCCACATCGACCTTGTTGCCGATGCCGCCGTGCTTGAGCGCCTCCACAACGCTGATATAGGAATCATGAAGCGCCGTGTACTTGCCGACCATGGCAATTCTGACCGATTCGGTGAGATTCTTGGCGGTTTCCACCATTTCGATCCAGTCGGAGAGATCCTGCGGACCGTTGACGTCGATGCCGAAATAATTGCACACGATCTCGTCAAGACCTTCGTTCTTGAGGAAAAGTGGTGCTTCGTAGAGCAGCGGCACGTCGAGGTTGGCAATAACATGCCGCTCCGGAATATTGCAGAAAAGAGCAATTTTCTGCTTAATGGAGGGATCAAAGGGCAGTTCCGAACGCAGCACGATGATGTCGGGCTGAATACCGATGCTCAGCAGTTCCTTCACGGAATGCTGTGTGGGCTTGGTCTTGTGCTCCTTGCTGGCCGCAAGATAGGGCAGCAGGGTGACATGAATATAAAGGCAGTTTTCCCTGCCGACGATAGTCGAGAATTGTCTGATCGCCTCGAGGAAGGGCTGGCTCTCAATGTCGCCCACCGTGCCGCCGATTTCGACGAGCGCCACATCGACATCCTGCTTGTTCATGGCGATGATGTCGATGATCTCGCGGGTCACGTGAGGAATGACCTGCACGGTGCCGCCTCTGTAATCGCCGTGGCGTTCGCGTGCGATGACGCTGTTGTATATCTTGCCTGAAGTGGCATTGCTGTTGCGGTTGAGACTTTCGTCAATAAAGCGCTCGTAATGTCCGAGGTCAAGGTCGGTTTCGGCTCCGTCGTCCGTGACGAACACCTCGCCGTGCTGAATGGGATTCATCGTGCCGGGATCGACATTGAGATACGGATCAAGCTTCTGCATGGTGACGCGCAGACCTCTGGCTTTGAGCAATCTGCCGAGAGACGCCGCCGTAATTCCCTTTCCGAGACCCGAAACAACTCCGCCTGTGACAAATATGTACTTGGTAGACATTCTGAATAACCTCTTCTCCGTATGAATAATGGATGATCAAATAAACAAACAACTTAAATATTCTATCATGTTTTCGGACTCTTTGCAATAGACAAAAACCAAAAAAAATGACGAAAAACACAAAATCCGTATATTCGGCTATTTGCCTACTTCGTCATCTGAAGAACGGTTATTTTTAATGATAATTACAATACCAAACAAACGGCATTTTCCCATTTGGCAACTTATTTTGCCTTGCTCTCCCATTCGTCCTGCTTAAATCCCACCAGCACAAAGCCTTCTCCGACGAGAATGGGGCGTTTGACAAGCATTCCGTCGGTGGCGAGCAGGCGAAGCTGCTCTTCCTCCGACATGTCGGGCAGCTTCTCTTTGAGGTTCATGGATTTATAGAGCGTGCCGCTTGTATTGAAGAATCTGCGCAGCGGCAGACCGCTTGCCCTGTGCCACTTTACAAGCTCGTCATAGGTGGGATGCTCCTGCTTGATGTCCCGAAGATCATATTGAATGCGGTTGCTGTCAAGCCATGTCTTTGCCTTCTGACAGGTGGAACATTTGGGGTAGCATACAAAAAGCATGATATCAAAAACCTCCTCAGATGATGATTCCGTTGCAATGGTCGATTTCGTGCTGGATGATCTGGGCGATATTGCCCGTAAAAGTCTGGGTTTTGGTCTGGAATGCCCTTGTTTTCCATTCGACCTTAATGTTCCTGTACCGTGTGACGCTGCGCGCGCCGTACAGCGAAAGACAGCCCTCTACCGCCTCATAGGCCACAGACTTGCTGACAATGCGGGGGTTGAACATCTCCAGCGCCATTCCTCCCAGATCGACAACGATTATGCATTTCTTCACGCCTATCATATTGGCAGCCATTCCGACACATTCCGCCGAATGAGCCCTCAATGTGTCGAGCAGATCATCGGCGATGGGAATATCCTCCGGTGTCGCAGGAACCGACTTCTGCCCTAAAAACAGAACGTCTTTTACAATAGGTCTGACCATTGATCACCCTCTCCTTCATGTTCGCACTTCAAAAGCATTATACCACAGAAAATCCTCAAACACAATAAAAAAAATCGGTCGGATAAACTTATTCGATAAAGAATAATGCCTTTTGAAAAAGGTATTACAGATCGTTTATGGAAAATAAACCGACTTATCCACCTTTTCCACCGACTTTTCCACTGTAATTTGCGAAAACAGGGGCGATTTGGTGGGAAAACTAAAGTTTTTAACCCGGTTATCCACCGATTGTTGAAAACCCGGCGTTGAAAGAGGTTAATTTTTCCATCCGGACTGAAATATAACAGCGAGTTCATGCAAGATGTTTTTTTCATGAAGATATAATTTATTTGCTTTAAATTATGTGCAATATGACAATGCAAAAATCGCTTTCGTTGGTTGAATATAAAGCAAAACTGTGCTATCATATTAAATGGCTGAAAACAGATCAAACAGATCTTCTCAATATTTCAATAGCCAATCATCACACAAAGGAGCGCATTAAAATGGCAGATACAATGATAACAGGCATTATAGGAGCAATGGACGTCGAAGTGGAAAGCATCGCGGCAAATATACAGAACATCGGACACAAGGTCATCAGCGGCATTCCGTTTTCCACCGGCACACTGAGCGGCAGGCAGGTCGTTCTTGCCCGCTGCGGCATAGGCAAGGTCAATGCCGCTGTCTGCACCCAGATAATGATCAGTGCATTCGGCGTCAGCGAGGTCATCAACACCGGCGTTGCAGGGGCCATTGCCAAAGGCATCAGGCAGAACGACATTGTGATTGCCGAGCGCTTTGTGCAGCACGACGTGGACACCACCGCCATCGGCGATCCGATCGGCTTTGTTTCCACCGTGAATAAGGTGTTTTTTGAAACGAACAAGGGCATTACCTCCCGTCTGAAGGCGGCTATCGGCAACAAGGCCCGCACGCATCTCGGCACCGTCGCCACCGGCGACCAGTTCATCGCCGACAAAAAGACCGGCAAGAAGATACACGAGCGCTTCAATGCATCCGCCTGCGACATGGAGGGCGGTGCCATCGCGCAGGTATGCACGCTGGCAGGTGTGCCTTTCGGCGCGGTGCGCTGCATTTCCGATTCCGCCGACGAAAAGGCGCACATGGATTATCCCGAATTCGCGGCGAAGGCTGCCGCTACATGCGCGTCAATGGTGATGGAATATTTCAAGTATTTTGAAAGCTGACAGAATTGATTCAGGTGATATTGAAAAATGTTTCTTTTCGGAAAATCTAAAAGAAATGACCCCAAGGCGCTGCGTTCCGGCACGGTGGAGCGTGAACCCTCCAGAATGTTTGCCATTCCCTCCGACCCCGCGGCAATTCTCAACCGTGAAGAGCTGTGGAACAGGCTGCATGATACCGATGAGCTTGCCTTCGGACAGACGCAGGAAGCGCCGTTCACGGTGACATACAAGGGAACAGAATACCTCTTTGATACCGCCGATGTGGAATTCGGCGTGGAGGAAGACGACCCCGCCATCGGCGCATTGAACGAAAAAGAGCGCGGCGTTGTGCTGAATGCCACTCACGCATTCGGTGTGGAAATCATGTTTGCAGACAACAATATGGACTCCTACCATTTGCAGATCAAACTGCTTGACATGCTGGTTCCCGATATGGCGGCGCTGTTTGATTCCAACGCTTACAGGGCACATTCCGGCAGATGGGCAAAAATGACTGCCGGTTCCAAGGTTGCGCCTTCGCCGGATTATATGTTTACCATTCACGCGGTCAATGACAGCGAAGAAGGCACCGACAGTGTGTGGCTTCACACCCACGGACTCACCCGCTGCGGAACCATTGAACTGGAAATACTGGGCGCCGATCTTGATAACTGGCAGGAACTCGGCAACGCCCTCAATCAGATTGCACACCGGCTGGTGGGCGACAATCGTTTCATCGACGAAATGGAACCGAAGCTGATGGGCAAAGCCGGCGACGGCAGAGATATTGTGGTGACGTGGCAGCGCAGCGAGTGGTCGTTCAAGGACTTCCCGAAGAAGATCGTCGGCGGTCCGTCCGACCGCAACGACGAACACAGCATCAACATGGGCGTCATCTATCTCTACGCCAACGAGGACGATCAGCTCGACGGCAAACTCACGCCCATTGTCAAATGGGCTGACGCGCTCAGCGAAAACGCGGTCTTCTTCAAAACCACCTCCGAAACCCGACGCATGCGGGCGCTTGCGCAGGAACGGGTGGATTGGCTCAGAAAGCTCAGCAAGGAGCTGCCCGAAAAGCATATCATCACCAAGATAGGTCTGAAGCCCGATCCGGAACACGGATTCGACGACGATCAGTTTGAATACATCTGGTTTGAGGCCGATGAACTGCGTGACGACGGCTTCACAGCGACGCTCACACAGGACGCCTTTTACGTCAAGGGGATGGTCGAAGGCGTCAGGAGAGAATGCCGCTATGATGAAATCGTAGACTGGCGCGTGACGACCGAAACCGACAACTTTTCACCCGACAATATATATAAATATCTCAGATAAAAAGCATTATCCCCCTAATCCGCTTTGTACCGGATTCATCTGATAATCACATCAATGCTGAAAACCGCCAAAACCCCTGTCAACACAAGGGCATTGGCGGTGTTTTTTATTGTCGCAGTTGAACCTGACACCCGAAAGAACACTATCCCCTCTTTTTCTTCGCTGTCGGGAACGGTGCAAAGGGTTTTAACGCGGTGGGAAGGGCATACTGTTGCTGCAATTCCTCCGGTGTTGCCCACAGAAAATCCCCAGCCGGATGAGCAACTTTCACATGATAGCCCTTCATGAGCCAGTCGAGATGGGTAAAAACGTGCTTGGCGTCTTTGATAAAGACAATTTCCAGCACTTGCAATCCCCATGCTTCCGCTGCGGAACGGATTTCTTCTTCGGAGAGGAAGCCTTCCACATTGGGCAGCTGGTACATCCCCGCCAGCAAGCCCTTGTCCGGGCGTTTCTCGACAGCGGTTCTTCCGTCTTCCGCCGTCAGCAGGAACACCGTGCGCTGCTCCTGTCTGCGTTTCATCTGCTTGACGCGCACGGGCAGTTCCGCGGTCAGTCCGTCCCTGTGCGCTAAGCATTCGCCCTGCAGGGGACATTCCACGCACCGCGCCGCGTCGCCTGGAAGACAAACCGTCTCTCCCAGTTCCATCATCGCTTCGTTGAAGTCTCCCGCATTGTCAGGCAATACTTCCAGCAGCCCCGCCTCGGTCTGTTTTTTGACCTCCGGCAGCAGCACATTCTCCCGGCTTCCTGTCACACGTGCCACCACTCGCAGCACATTGCCGTCCACAGCGGTCACTTTTTCCTGAAAGCAAATGGAGGCGATCGCTCCCGCCGTATATGCTCCCACGCCGGGCAGCTTCCTCAGCGAAGCAGATGTGTCGGGAAATACGCCGCCCAAGTCGCGCACGATCTTTTCCGCTGCCTTTTTGAGATTTCTTGCGCGGCTGTAATAGCCAAGTCCTTCCCACAGCTTGAGAAGCCTGTCCTCCGGCACTTCGCTGAGACTTTCCACATCGGGCAGCGTTTCTATGAAGCGCGAGTAGTATTTTATGACCGCTTCCACACGTGTCTGCTGAAGCATGATCTCCGACACCCACACATGATAGGGGTCTTTATCCACCCGCCAGGGCAATTCCCTGCGGTGCGTTTTATACCACCCGAGCAGGGGATTCACAATTGTTTGCAGCCGGTTTTCCATTCTGTATTCTTCCTTATCAGTTCTGAAATCTACGCTTTATTGTATCATCACGTCAAGATCAAATCATCCGGAGGGAAACAATGTGTTCCGGCACATTATGAAGCGCGACCTGAAACGCGAGAAAACCATGAATTTCATTATTCAGATGTTTGTGATCTTGGTGTATCCGCTGTTGAGACAGTACAACGGAGAAA
>ONID01000161.1 GCA_900317765.1 uncultured Eubacteriales bacterium
CCGTCATTGTCTCCTTCGTTGCTGGCTGCGGTGGTGGTGGTGGTGGTGGGAGCCTGAGTTGTTGTCGTTGCGGGAGCAGCGGTTGTGGCTCGTTTCGCGGTCGTCTTTTTGCCGCCGTTCTTTGTGGTTGTTGTCGTTTCTTCAGCTGAAGTCTCAGTGGTTGACTCTGTCGTAGTTGTGGTGGTGGTTTGTGTAGTGGTTACGGTTGTCTCAATCAGCACAGGCTTCTCGTCCTGCTTGCCAAATCCGATATGCATAACACCAAATCCGCACAACAATGATACAATCAGAATCTCAGTTGTGAATGTAACTCCTAATGTTAACAATATTACCTTTGTTATCAGTGCATTTTTCATAATAATATAATCTCTCCCAAATTCAATTATTTAAAAAGCCTTGCAGTTTCTTTATGATAGCCTTATCCGATTCACTCGGGCTTTGAATAGCGGAATACTTGTCATATGCCGCCTGCGCAACGCCATAGAAGGATCTTTCAACGGTTTTGGAATAAACGATATGTTCCTCACCGGTTGCATCATCGATGTAGATCAGATACCCTCTTCCCTTTATGTTGGTTCCGAAGAAGGATTTAGGTATTTTGATAAGAACGCCTGTATAGGTGTACTGTGTCGCATCCTGACTATAGATTTTTTCGGCTTTTATCTTGCGCACATTGGGTGTATTGATGGTCAGCTCATTGTTTCCCAGTGTGCTTGTAGGAATGATGAGCGTTCCGAATTCAGGAATGAGATGCACTGATGCCAACGCATTATCACGCTTGATCTGAATGCCGAAGCGTATACCGTACGGTTCGCTGAGTCTGATGCTGGCACCGAGTGTGGTGAGCGTTATCTTGGGATTGGTGTCGACAATATACCGGTCATACGCCGATTCACTGAGCGTCGGAAACACCATGGAAAACTTCGTGGGATCACTCATGACCTGTCCGTTGTTGATATGATCCTGAGAAAAAGTCTTGTTGTTTCTCACATATGTGGTGCTGCCCACGAGGAAGTAATTGTATAACGGGCAGGGTGTTCCGTCCTGATAGAAAGATCCGTCATCCCATGTGGTATCCACCGCGTACCATTTATCGGCTATCTGAACGTAGTTCCACATATGCGGACCGCCCGATGTATCGGAGGTCTTGCCGTCTCCGGAAACGAGGGCGCAGTTTATTCCGAATTTTCCGCAGAGTATCTTAAAGGCCTTTGAATATCCTTCACATACAAACTTTCCCTTGCCGGTAAAAAGCGGAGCGGCTGTATATGCGTATCCATAGGTATAGGTCGAACCGGTGAGGGCATCGTAATCATATGAAGAATTGAGCAGGACATAGTTGTGAATAGCCTTGACGGTTTCGTAAACCGATTCATTAACCCTCGTCTGCTTGACACTGTTGACTGCGGCGGAAAGACCGGAGTCGTATGTCGCCAGCTCTTTATAGGCATTGGGATAGGCGTCCTGGACAAAATCAAATTCGATCCAGTCGACATATCCTTTTTTAATGTCTTTGCCCGTCATCAGATCCGCGTCAATGGTGTAGTTGAATGACCTCACCCAAAATGCCTCCGGACAGTCGTAGAAGAAAGCCGCCGCTGCACTCAGTACGAGATCATCGATATCCCCCAGGTCATCGAGGCTCAGATCATCAGTGGATGGATCGGAATACACCACATCAAACGCAATGGTCGGGTCAAAGTTCACACGAATCGGATCGGTGGATTTTTTCCTTTCTACCACTAAACTCTGATAAAGCGCGTCAAAGACCTTCTTCTCATTGTCGTCAAGTTCGCTCCTGTAACTGCCATTGTAACCCGCGGACGGAAGAAACCTGTTGAACCGGGTGCCTTTGCCGGTGCGCAGTCCGGTCTGATTGGACAAGATAAAGTCCGGCGCATTTCTTGTCACGGTTGCCGTTTTCACATCTTCTGAATGATCCTGTTCAGGAACTTGTGCAAAAGTCACTTCAGCTGATGCAGTCTGCTCCGGTAGATCGGTCGGCGTAACCAGATTCGAAGCGGACACTTTAGCAAGTGAACCGAATGCCAAAAACACGGATACCACAACCGTAGCGCTGAGTGTAATGCGAAGAATATGCTTTTGAAGCTCTTTCATAAAACAATCAACCCTTTCTATAAAATACAGTCTCAGTATTCCTACTTATTATTATGCATATTTTGGATTGAAAGTCAATGGCAATTTTGCGCTTTTTTTGGTTTTGAATAAAAAGCAGATCAACCAGCCTCTCTTTTTTCAACTGACGGAACACCCTGCTTTCGGGATTTGTTCTTTCTTCACACACGGACGGAGGTTTGATTCCCATATTACACAGAAAACCAGGGGAAACGTCTGATAAGCCATCTCCCCTGGTCAATGCGCAAAATATTACTCAATAAAAGAGTGCAAAAAGATATGTGCTTTACGGAGTCTGTCCAGCCGGTGAGGTCACATCCGAAGGATGTTCCTCAGAGGCAGAAGTCGTTGCCCCCGGTTCTCCGTCAGTGGAAGTAGCCGTCGTGGGCTGCTCCGCCGAAGCCACTGTAGTCGGTTGGGTAACAGAAGTGACTGTAACAGACGGTTCCGTATCCGAAGTCTGTGAAACAGACTGCCCGTTGACGGAAGTCACCGTCGTGGTCTGCTGGACAGTCGAAGACGTTGTGGAAGCCGGTTTGCTCTGATTAGGATTAGCCTCATCATAAAGAGCCTTCAGCTTTTTGATGATTTCCTTCTGCGTCTGATTAGGCTTACTGATTCTGAGATAGTTCTCATATGCTGAGCTGACCACTCCGTTAAATGATTTTTCCACATTCGTCGAATAGACAACGTACACATTTCCGTCAACGCCACGGTACTTTATATACCCTCTTCCGACCACCGGTGTATTGAAGAAGGACTTGGGAATATTGATAAGAACGCCGGTATAGGTAATATGACCTGAAGTGTTTTCAAGGAACTTATCCGCCTTTATCTTCAGAGCCTTCGGCGTTTTAAGCGTCAGTTCGCTGTTGCCAAGGTTACCTGCGCCGATGATCAGCGTACCGTATTCAACAATGTTGACGGAACTGAACGCTTTGTTCTTATCAACCCTCATGCCGAAACGGATGCCGTAAGGTTTGCTGAGACGGACACTTGCACCCAGTGTATCAAAAGACAGATCGGGCACAACATTGACCGAACAGGAAACCGCGTATTTTCCGAGGCTGACTTTGACATTCGAGATTCCGGCACCTTTGGCGGTAATCTTACCGTTGGAGGAAACCGTCAGGATCTTTTCCTGGCTCGATGACCACGTAAGGGCATCGGCGGGATCATGTTCGGATACTTCCGCTCTGAAAACCGCGCTTTGACCCGGTTTCATTACCTTCAAAGCATTCTTGATTCCAATTGATACCGCCCAGACTTCAACCGCTGTGCTTGCCTTTTTCTGAAGACCGCCGTTGGTATTGACGGCATCGACAGTCACTATATATTTGCCCTTTGTCACATCAAATCGGCAAGTCGTACCACTCAGATCATCTTCATATACAACAGACTTTCCTGAGCGAACCGTAATATGATATTTGGCAGCGCCGGTACAGCTTTTCCAGCTCACACTCGCTTTGGAATTCGCTCCGTGATACTTGGTATCCGGTACAACAACCGGCTTGTCAAGCTTGCCGACATAAAAACCGAATTCTTTTGAAGTAACCCAATCGTATTGACCGGTTGACTCTACTGCTGATACAACGGCTTTGAAATAACCGTCCGGCAGATTATTAACCGCGTAAGAGTGACTCCCCGAAACGTTTGTTTTAAAGCATTCTGTACCGCCGGAGAAGACGCGCAGCGTGTAATCCGAAACACCCTCGCAATCGTTCCACTTCACATTCACACTGCCGTTATGGGCATAGTA
>ONID01000048.1 GCA_900317765.1 uncultured Eubacteriales bacterium
TAAACATACTGTCCGTCGGTTCTGATGATCTGATTGAAGGAGTGCGAAACGTAGCCGGAAGAGATATTGAACACGCGGAAATTTTCATAAAGCGATTCCATGCTCTCCTTGTTGATGAAGAAGGTGAGATTCGCCTGATGGTGCACCGTGCTTCCCTCAGCTGCGTACATCTCGTGGCAGGTGTGGATGTAAAGATTGTCGCTGTCCTCGGTCATGCTTACCGTGCCTGCGTCAAACGGCATATAGGTATTGACGCCGTAATAGGACCTGCTGCCGAGCCGGTTCCATGATTTGTCGTATTTGATGACCCTCACCACTTCGACGGAGTCGGAATCATTGTCATTCTGCTGACCCCAGACAACGAAATTGTATTTGGAGCCGGAGAAGAATCCGCCGAATATGGGCAATTCAGGCGAAAGACTCTTGGAGGAGGTCAGCTTCAATGCCGAGGAATAATTTTCGATGACCAGCTTTTCGCCGATGTATTCCACACGGGTGAAGCTCCCGTCGGAATTGGCGGTTAAGTATGACTGGGAAGGGTTCGCCCAGTTCCACGAATTTTCCGTCCGTCCGCGCCAGTTATAGCTGTGAGTGCCGATGTTGCGGCTTTTTGCGCCGTCGGTTGCCATTACGATCAAGGACGAAAGCTGCGAGCCGGATAGTTCTGCTTTTACCGAGGGCGAAACAGAGCCGGTCTTTGAAGCGGCAAGCACGCCGGTGCTCATCGAGCCGAACATAACCGCTGCCGCAAGCAGCGCAATGATTCTCTTTAGCTTCATTTTGCTGACTCTCCTTTATTTTGGTAATCTACCTTACTCCTCCGTCGTCGTTGTCGTCGTCCTCATCGTCGTCGTCAACGTCGACGTAGCCGTATTCGTATTTGTAATTATATTCACCGTATCTGCCGCCATAGAGGGGAGTTTCTCCGATTTCGTCCTCATCGTCGTCCTCGTCATCCGCCCCTTCGTGGTAGTCTTCGACTTCGTCATAATCGTCGCTCATGCCGTCCTCATAGCCTTCTTCCAGCTCGGCGTGATAGAGCACCTTGTCTTCATTGTAAGCGGAACGTTCTTCCTCTTCCTCGTCGTAATCGTAGTCGATGAGCATTTCCTGGGCGTTGATATCCTCCCCCGAAATGCGGTGATAGGCTCCGTCGCTGCCCAGTCTGCGGGCCTTTACGGTGTCGCGCCAGTAGATGTCTATGTCGCGCTTGATCTGGGCGAATACATCTTTGTCCTCGATGGGGAAGAGCAGTTCCACGCGGTGATCGAGGTTGCGGGTCATCCAGTCGGCGGAGCTGAGATAGAGCTTCTGCTCGGTGCCTTCCGCGCCGAAGAGATAGACGCGGCTGTGCTCCAGGAAACGTCCGACAACGGAACGCACCTCAATATTCTCGCTGAGTCCGGGAATGCCGGGACGCAGACAGCATATGCCGCGCACGAAGAGCCTGATCTTGACGCCTGCGGCAGCTGCCTTGAAGAGTTCGCGCACGATGTCGGGGTCTGCGAGGGAATTCATCTTGGCGAATATGGCGGCGGGCTGACCGGCGCGGGCTTTCTTTTTCTCGGCGCGTATCAGGTTTGTGAAGGACAGACGCAGCGCGTGAGGTGCCATAATGAGTTTCTGCATGACAGGTGCGCGGAAATATCCGGTGATGGAATTGAAGAACACCGTCGCGTCGTCGCCGAGCTGACGGTCCGCTGTGAGCAGCGAATAGTCGGTGTATATGCGGGCTGTGACGTCGTTGTAATTGCCGGTGCCGAGGTGGAGATAACGCTTGATTCCGTCGGCTTCTCGGCGGACAATAAGGGTTATTTTGGAGTGGGTTTTCAGTCCTGCCACGCCGTAGATGACATGCGCACCCATGCGGGAGAGCTGTTCGCCGAATTCGATGTTGTTTTCCTCGTCGAAGCGGGCTTTTACCTCCACCAGCGCCGTGACCTGCTTGCCCTTGTCGGCGGCGCGTTCGAGAGCGGCGACAATAGGACTGTTGTTGGAAACGCGGTAAAGAGTCTGCTTGATCGCCAGTACGTCGGGATCGTCGGCAGCTTCATCCAGCAGGCGTACCACCGGGTCGAAGCTGTCGTAGGGATGGTACATGAGAATATCCTTGCGGGCTATGACGCTGAAAATGCTTTCGTTGGTCAGCAGTTCGCGGCAGGTCTTGGGGGTATAGCTTCTGTCCTTCAGATGGTCGAATCCGGGCAGTGAATAGAGCTGCTTGACAAGGAACGACAGATTGATGGGCCCGTTGATCTCATAAATATCGCGCTTTTCTATCTCCAGCTTTTTCTGGAGGAATTTGAGCATCTTGGGATTGGCGCCGCGGGCTATCTCGAGGCGAATCACCGAGCCGCGCTTGCGGGCCTTGAGGGAATTCTTGATCTCGCTGAGCAGGTCGATGGCTTCCTCCTCGTCAAAGGAGAGGTCGCCGTTGCGGGTGATGCGGTAGGGCACGCAGTCAATCACCGTATAGCCCGAGAAAAGCTTGGCGATGTTCATCTTGATAATTTCCTCGATGGGGATGAATATGTATCCCTGCTCGGAGGGCAGCTTGATCAGGCGCTGAAGATTATCCGGCACCTGCACGGTGGCAAAGACCGGTTTCTCCGCGCCGCAGTCGAGCAGCACGCCGATATTCAGGCTCTTGTTCAGAATCAGCGGGAAGGGATGGCTGCGGTCGACGGCCAGGGGCGTCAGCACGGGATAGATGGCGTTGTCAAAGAGGCTCTTGCAGAAGCGAACCTGTTCGTCCATGAGTGAATCGGCGTGAATGACGGATATGCCGTTGGAACGCAGCTCGGGCAGGATGGACTTGTGATAGATGGAATACTCCATATCGCACAGCTCATGCGTGCGTTCGCTGATGGCAATGAGCTGCTGTTTGGGCGTCATTCCCGCCGGGTCAACCGCGTCATATCTTGCGCGGAGCTGGTCGCGTATGGATGCGACGCGAACCATAAAAAATTCATCGAGATTGGATGTGACGATAGAGAGAAATTTGATTCGTTCAAATACGGGGTTTTCATCTGCCACAGCCTGCATCATGACGCGGTGGTTGAATTCCAGCCAGCTGAGTTCGCGGTTGATGTAATGTTCGGGCAGAATGGTAACGGATGCCATAAAAAGCAGCTCCTTCTTAAATAGAGAGATTATTTGCAGTACATTTTTATACTAATGCATTTATAAGAAATTATATCACCCGAATATTATAATTGCAACAGAATTTTTGTTAAAAATGTAGTAATAATGGCTTTTTTACGCATGGGAAAAGCCGCTTTGTATTGACTTTTTCACCTGTGTTGCTTATAATCATTAATATAACAATACAAGGGTGTGTGAAGTGAAATGAACAATCAGCTGCCACAGGACAAAATGATGCTGCTGAGCGTGATCAATACCAAGCTGCGGGATCAATATCCCGATCTTGACGCTCTCTGCGAAGATCTCGGTGCAGACAAAAATGAGATAATACAGGCTCTCGGTTCTATAGGGTATGAATATAACCCTGCACTGAACCGGTTTTGCTGATTCATTTTCAAAACAGAATTCTACAACCAAAACAGCCGACAGAAGCGCGGATGCTATTGATCCGTTGCTGCTGTCGGCTGTTGCCTGTGGATGCTTACACTGTCTGCAATTCGATCAGGTGCGCCACGCCGGGAATGCTTTCACCCTGCCAAGAGCTTGTGGTGGACATCAACGCGCCGGTGGCTATTGCCAGCACACGGTTAAGCTGTCCGTCGGTCATCAATTGCATGATATGGGAGCACAGCACGCTGCCGATGCAGCCGCAGCCGGAGCCTCCGGCGTGAACATCCTGCGCCTCCCGGTCAAATATCATCATGCCGCAGTCGTTGTGTCTGTCTCCGAGATCGATGCCCTCACGCGTGAGAAGCTGGCGGAGCAGGTCGCTCCCCACAAATCCTAAATCGCCTGTGAGTATCAGGTCGTAATCGGACGGCGAAGTGCCTGTATCGGTGAGAAATCGCTTGACCGTGTCGGCCGCCGCAGGAGCCATGGCTGCCCCCATATTGCAGGGGTCTTTGATGCCGAGATCGTCGATGATGCCGACACAGGCGGCGCTGACCGCTATCCTTCCTCCGCTGCCGACAACGGCTGCGCCCGCGCCGGTCACGGTCCACTGTGCCGAAGGGCTGCGCTGTCCGCCGTATCCAAGCGGCGTGCGGAACTGCCTTTCCGACGAGCAGAAGTGGGAGGAAGTGACCGCGGCACAGATGTTTGCCGCTCCCGATTCCACAAAGACCGATGCGCTGATCAATGCTTCCACCATGGTGGAGCAGGCGCCGTACATTCCCATATGCGGCACGCCGAGGCTTCTGAGCCCGAAGGTCGAGGCAATGCACTGGTTGAGCAGGTCGCCGGAAAACATGACGTCCACACTGGCCGCGGGAAGCGTTGCCTTGTCAAGGGCGATATTGACAGCTTCCTGTTGAAGGGTGCTTTCCGCCTTTTCCCACGATGCCTGTCCGAGCATGGGATCCTCGTGCACCTTGTCGAATCTGTCGCCGAGCGGGCCTTCGCTCTCCTTCTTTCCGGCGACTCCCGCGAACGAAAGCACGGTGGGCTTCATGTCAAATCTGAACGTACCTCTTTGCAATCTCTGCATACGATTCTCCTCCGTATTCAGCCAAGTCATTGGTTTATACTAATTGTCTGCTTTCAATCGACAATTAGTATTAGTTCTGTGACAGCAGTCAGATGGTGTCTGTTGCCGCAATTATTGATAGTATGAGCCGTTGACGCCATGTTTATTCTTTATAGCTCACCGTAAAACAATTGTGATAGAATTTAGTGTAAATTTTATTACTAATATTTTTCTGAGGTCTTGCAAATTTTACGAAAACAATGTATATTATTAATTGGCGTATTATTCTATTTAGTACCATACATTTAGTATTGTATTATCTGCATGATTAAGGAAGGAACTATATGAATATTATCATCGTGGGAAGCGGCAAAGTCGGCAGAGCGCTTACCCGGCAGCTGGCAAGGGAGAATCACGACGTGGTTGTGATTGACAAGGACCCGCAGGTGGTCGAGGATCTGATCAATGCCTTCGACGTGAACGGCATTTGCGGCAACGGCGCGTGTTACGACATTCAGAAGCAGGCGGCTGTGGACAAGGCGGACCTGCTTATTTCGGTGACGCAGACCGACGAGCTGAATATTCTCTGCTGTATGCTCGCCAAAAAGATGGGCTGCCGCCATTCGATTGCCCGTGTGCGTACGCCCGAGTACTCAAAGCAGCTCGACTTCATGCGCACCGGCTTTGGCATCAGTATGCTGGTCAATCCCGAATACCTTGCCGCCAACGAGATAGCGCGCATTCTCAGATTCCCGTCAGCCATGAAGCTCGAACCCTTTGCAAACGGCAGAGTGGAGCTTGCCGAGATCGGTATTTCCGAGGGGAATGACCTGATAGGAAAGCCAATACACATTATTCATGAGAAGTACCATGTCAGTGTGTTGGTCTGCGCAGTCAAGCGCGGCGATGAGGCCATCATTCCCAACGGAGATTTTATCATCAAGCAGGGCGACCGCATCAGCGTGACCGCTTCCCGTCCGGAACTGGTCAACTTTATGAAGAAATTGGGGCTTTACCGCACACGCACGAAGCGTGTCATGATAGCGGGCGGCGGAAACGTCGGCTACTATCTTGCCAGGCAGCTGACGGAATCGGGTCACACGGTCAAGGTGCTGGAGAAGAAGGAGATACGCGCCTTGGAGCTGGGCGATATTCTGCCCGGTTCGGAAATAATATACGGAGACGCCACCGAAAGAGAGCTGCTGAACGAGCAGGGACTTGCCTATCAGGACGCGTTTGTCGCCCTGATGGGACGGGATGAGGAGAACGCCATCATTTCAATGTATGCGAAATCCCAGAATGTCGGCAAGGTGGTGACCAAGGCGTCCCGGATTTCCACCGACGTGCTGAGCAGCATCGGTCTGGACACTGTTATTTCCGCACAGGAGCTTGCCACCGACAGGATTCTGAGCTATGTGCGCGCATTGCACAATTCAGAAGGCACCGGTGTCCGCACACTTTACCGCATTGTCGACGGCAAGGCGGAGGCGCTGGAATTCAGCGTGCCGAATGACTTTGAATACATCGGCGTCACCTTCCGCGATCTGAAGCTCAGAATGAATCTCATGATAGCCTGCATCATCCGTCACAACAAGATCATATTCCCTCGCGGCAGCGACTGCATGGAAGCGGGCGACACAATCATCGTGGTGACGTCCATCGAAAGTCTCCGTACTCTTGCGGATATCGTGGAATAAGGCGGTGCGGTCATGAATTATCATATGATAAGATACGTTCTCGGGCAAATCATGAAGCTCGAGGCCGCACTGATGGGACTGCCGCTGCTGGTATCGCTGTTTTATCTCGACGAGGGCATGATCCCGATTCTTTCGATCATGCTGCCTCTCGGAATACTGGGATACATTCTCACCGGATTCAAGCCCAAGAATCAGACCATTTACGCGCGTGAGGGATTTGTCATAGTGGCGTTCGCATGGATACTGCTGTCGGTGTTCGGCGCCCTGCCCTTTGTCATCAGCGGAGATATACCCAACTTCGTGGATGCGCTGTTTGAAACGGTATCGGGCTTTACCACTACAGGTTCCACGCTGGTGCCCGACGTTGAATCCTTTCCGATGAGCCTCAAGATGTGGCGCAGCTTTACACATTGGATAGGCGGCATGGGCGTGCTGGTATTCGCCCTTGCGATACTTCCCGCCGGAAGCGCGCAGTCCATGTATATCATGCGCGCCGAAGTGCCGGGACCGTCTGTCGGCAAGCTGGTGGCCAAGACGCAGATCACCGCCCGCATTCTCTACGGCATCTATATTTTCTTCACGGCACTTGAAGCGATCATGCTCCGTTTTACCGGAATGCGCTGGTTCGACTGCATCGCCAATGCCTGTGCCACAGCCGGAACAGGCGGATTTTCGGTGCTGAACGACGGCATCGGCGGTTACCATAATGTTTGGGTGGAAGTGATTATTACATTATTCATGCTGATTTTCAGCATCAACTTCAACCTCTTTTACCTGCTGCTGATCAAGCGGTTCTCCGATGTGCTTCACAATACCGAAATCAAGGTGTTTTTTGGAATTTACATTATCTGCACCATGATGATCACATTCAATATTGCGCCGATGTACAAATCATTCTCAAAGGCGCTGCGATATGCCGGCTTCACAGTGGCGTCGCTGTCCAGCTCCACCGGTTTCGGCAATTCCGATTTTACCGAGTGGCCGGGATTTTCGCAGACGATTCTGATTTTGCTCATGTTCTGCGGAGCCTGCGCGGGTTCTACCGGAGGCGGTCTGAAGGTGGCAAGACTCATGATCCTGCTCAAATCAGGCGTCCGCGAGATGCGTCGCCAGCTGAATCCACGCATGGTTGCGACCGTCAAATTGGAGGGACAGTCGGTTGACAGCGAACAGCTCAACACACAGGGATCCTTTTTCATCATATATATGGTGATATTGCTGGTTTCAACCCTTTGTCTTTCTCTTGACAAATACGGATTTGACGTATCCTTTTCGGCTGCCCTCACGGCGCTCAACAACATGGGACCGGGTCTGGGAGCAATCGGTCCTTACGGGAATTTTGCTCTGTTTACCCCTTTCTCCAAGCTGGTGCTCATTTTTGACATGCTCGCAGGAAGGCTTGAAATATTCCCCGTTCTCATCGCGTTTATGCCGAGAACATGGAAAAAAGCGTGATCAAAGGGCAAATGACAGAATTGACGAAATTTTTATGATAAAAATGTGTAGGTTGACAAAAAGGGAAATTGCCGAGCATTTTCGTCTTATTACTAAAACTGAAAATCAGGTCAATCATCAACTTTGAATTTACAATTTATTTAATTATTATTCATAATAATTGTAAGTAATTGCCGATTGATCCAGCCTGAATTAGTTCAAAGTATCAAAAATCCTCCGTTTTTTTGACGGGGGATTTTTCGTGTTATCAATTCATTCAAACCTTTGTCATAACTGCTTCAATCTTTGATGTACAGAGTTTATATAAAATTTATGGTTGACTGAGATTTTTTTAGTGCTATAATGTTAATGATAACTGAATTGCGCCCAGGTTCAATGACTCATCAAAATTTTACCAAAGATAGGAGATCTGTCTATGTTAAAAAGAAGTGAATACGTCGTTATGTCGTTGTCATTTGTATTTATGCTTGCCATATTTCTTGTGAGATTTCGATGAACTACATCACCGATTCCGCCGCCAGCAACAATGAAATCGAAGATAAATTTGACTCTTCGACTCATATCGCCGATGTGGAGAAGCTTGACAAGGATTATCTCATCATTACGGGAAATGATGAGGTAGTCTGCGAAAATGTCAAGCTGGCTCTCAGTTACGCCAAAAAAGGATATAAAATGGCCCGTACAGCTTTTGAGCTTAATTCAGATGATTTGAAAGGCGTTAAGGCTGTTATCATCACGACTTCCGATCTTAATTCCCTCGGAGACATGATTATTCTCATGAACGCGGTCAAGCAGCGAGGCGTTAATATCTTCTTTGCTGTGCTTCCGCAGGAGGGCTCGGATAACTATGACAATTACTGCAGTGAGGCTTTGGGCATCGTTTCAAGAACGGGTAATGCCAAAATTGCAGGTTTCCAGGCGTTTAAGGGGCTATTTGTCCAGAAGGATGATATTGTCTGCAACGATTATCCGCTGACCGTGGAGGATATCAGAATAGACGCTACCTGCCGCAAGTATATTTTCGAATACTCTGCCGATCCCAATGCCGATCAGAGCAGCATGGTTCCTTTGCTGTGGAGAACGGTTTACGGTGAGGGTCAGGTTTTTGTGCTCAATGCCGATTTTATGGAGAGCCGTGCTTCGATGGGTCTTTGCATAGCCGTTCTGGGCGGAATGGAATCAGAGTATGCCTATCCCATTATCGACGCAAAAGTCAATTATATTGACAGCTTCCCGTTCATCAGCTATGAAAACGGCGATGCCATGATGAGATTTTACAACAGAGATTCTCAGGCGTTTATCAAGGATCAGGTGTGGCCTAATCTTGTTACCATGATGAAGGATTCGGATATCAAGTTTACCGGTCTTTATTATGCTTATCTGACTGATGAAGCCGCAAAATCGACTAATTTCAGCACCGATACTCTTTCATACTTCAAAAAGCAATTCAGTAAATACGGATGCGAATTCGGATTCGGCGGTTACCATAAGGACATTCATTCGAGCAAGGAGCTTGAGGAAGACGCTATGGATGCGAGCTTCAATCAGTTCAAGCACAACATGGGCAGCTATAATCTGGTTACCTATAAGTATTCCAACACCATATCACAGGCAGTTCAGAACGATATGCTGCGCAAGCTCAGAAAGACAAGCGTCTATGTCAGCAAACTTGAAGTTCCTGAAGAAAGCAAGGAATACCAGGCCGATCTCGGATTTGCCGAAAGCAACATCGTCAACCTGCCCATCATCTGCGAAGAGGTGGAGCCGAGCTATCAGGATTACTGGAAGGCTTGCAATATGTCTTCCGGTCTGGGACTGTCAACCCATTACTTTGATATGTATGATGTTATTACCAACACCAGCAACTACAGCTATGAGTGGATGACCTATGCTCAGAATCTCGCAAAGGAATTCAATCTGCTCAACAGAGGAACTTCATGGCTTACCGAAAGAACTTCGGCGCAGGCGGGATACCGTGCGAAAAGATATCTCTGTCTCATGCCTGAAATCAAGTTCAGCAACAGCGAACTCACCATCAAATGTCAGAATTTTGATGACAGGGCAACCTTTATTGTCAAGAGCACCAAAAAGCTCAAGCCCGACGACGCTAAGTATATTGCGACAAAGTTGAGCGACAATTTCTACATGGTGGAGGTTCTCAAGCCTGAAGTCACCATCAAGCTTGTCTGATCGGGATGATCGATGCGATTTAAACAATTATTCATATATATTAAGGAGGAAATAACTCAATGAAGGTTTGCTTGATTGCGGAAGGCAGCTATCCTTATACCTTCGGCGGCGTTTCCGCTTGGGTGCAGATGCTTATACAGGGCGTGCCAAAGGTGGATTTTTCCATACAGACTTTCGATGCATGATACATTCCTTACGGACGACGATGTGGTTCACAAGGTGCGCAGCAAGACCAAAATGAACTCAAAGGAAAAGGATGCCTTCAAGTCGCTGCTCTACGGCAAGAACGTCGACTGGGTCACCATATTCAATTACTTTGAGCACAAGGACGTCTCCATCAACGGATTGCTCATGGGCAAGGATTTCTATGACATTGTCATGGAATTTTATAAGGACAGGTATTCTCAGACGGTTTTCGTTGACTTTTTGTGGAATACCAGGTCGCTGTATCTGTTGCTCTTTAAGGTGCTCAAGACTCCGATGGAGGTTTGCGACATCTACCACTGTGTCGCCACCGGTTATTCCGGTATACTGGCAGCCAAGGGCAAGGTGCTCTACAACAAGCCGATGATACTCAGCGAGCACGGTATTTACACCCGTGAACGCGAGGAAGAGATCATCAAGAGCAGCTGGACACAGGGAATTTACAAGGACATCTGGATCAACTACTTCTACTGTCTTTCGGATTGCGCGTATTATTACGCCGACAAGATCACGTCCCTTTTCAATGCCGCCCAGAAAATTCAGCTGGAGCTTGGCTGCGATCCCGGCAGGACAGTGGTTATTCCGAACGGCGTCAATATCAGCGACTATGAATCATTCCCACGCAAGGATCCGGACGATCCCTTCATCAATATCGGCGCCTTGCTCCGTGTAACGCCTATCAAGGACGTCAAGACCCTGCTGAGTGCCTACAGCTTTGCAAAGGAAGAAGTTCCTGAGCTGAAGCTGTGGATCATGGGCCCGACGGATGAGGATCCTGATTATTACAACGACTGCGTTGAGATGGTTGAGGTCAACCGTCTGCAGGATATTGTGTTCACAGGCCGCATCAAGCCGAAGGATTATCTCGCCAAAATGGATATGCTGATTCTCACCAGTATCAGTGAAGGTCAGCCGATTGTTATGCTGGAAGCAATGGCGTGCAGCATTCCGTGCATTGCCACACAGGTCGGTGACTGCGCCGGATTGATCAGAGGTGATCACGATGACATGGGCGACTGCGGAATAGTTACCCCGACAATGAATGTCGCCCGCATCGCACAGGCGATAGTGACCCTCGCAAAGAATCCCGAGCTTCGCAAGAAAATGGGCGAGATCGGCAAGAAACGTGTGGCGGATCACTACACCAAAGACGGCTGGTTGATAGAATACTCTAAAATGTACGATCACTTTGCTTCCGTCGGCACCACTGCCGTCGCGGCAAAGAAGAAAAAATAATCGGAAGGAAAGAGGCGCTGTATGGCTGGTATAGGTTTTGAATTAAAAAAGCTCATGGGCAAGGGCAACATCGTTAACCTTGTGGCAGGTACCACCTACGCCGTAATGGTTACCATCGGTCCTACCATATTGCTTGCCGGCACACTTATGCTTATGTATGTTGTGCTGCCCTACTCAACGGAGGCATTTGCCGACAGAGAGTTTTTGTCGTCTACCATTCTCTATGTTTTCATTTTTTCCATGATAATCACATCCCCTCTGAACTCGGTTCTGTCGAGGTATGTCGCGGATAAGATTTATCAGGAACAGATCACCGACATTATGCCGGCTATCAATGTCGGTCTTGCACTCAATATGGTGCTCGCATTCCTCGCTTCTCTCTACATTGTATTCAGAGAGATCGAGGTCGGTATCGATCCGTTCTTTACCTTTTTGTCCTACTGGTTCTTTATGGTTATCAATATGTCGCTGTATCTGATGACATATGTTTCCGCCCTGAAGGACTACGGCAAGATCGGTATGGCTTATTTCCTCGGCATTCTTGCTGCCCTGGTGTATTCCATATTGAGCGTTTACGTTTTCCACAATGCGGTTTCCTACTCCATTTTAGGTTCTATGGTGCTTTGCTTCTCCATCATAGCCACTATGCTGTACGCCAATCTGAAAACCTACTTCAAGGTTTCCAGCAAGAATTACACAGAGGCGCTGAAGTACTTCCTCAGATTTAAACCGCTGTTCATCACGAACTTCTTCTACACATTCGGTCTTTATGTACACAACTTCGTTTACTGGAACACAGCCGAACACAGCGCGTATATCGGCAATGTCTTCTGGACTGCACCTGATTACGATATGGCGACCTGTCTCGCTCTGTTTACCAATATCTCCACACTGGTTATATTTGTTGTCAAGGCGGAGACATCCTTCTTCGGCTCCTACCAGGCTTATCTTGAGACGGTCAACGGCGGCGGCGGTGAAGATATCGAACTGGCCAAGAAGAACATGTTCCGCACTCTGAAGAGCGAGCTGTTCTATATTATCCGCTTCCAGTTCATCATCACGATCATTCTCTTTATTCTCGCCATGATATTCCTGCCTGACTTCGGATTTGAAGGTCTCATACTCTCCATCTATCCCTCGCTGGCGGCGGCCTATTTCGTCACCTTCATCATGTACTGTGAGGTTATCTTCCTCTTCTACTTCGATGACGGCGTGGGCACATGCATGGTCACCATCGGATTCTTCCTCGGCACACTGATCGGCTCCATTATTACCACCTACTTTGACGTTGTGTTTGCGGGTCTCGGTCTCTTCGTGGGTGCATTTATCGGCTGGACAATCGGCTATATGCGTCTGCGCAGAGTCATTAACAAGATCGACGAGCAGATATTCTGCCGCGGTATGATCGTCAACACCACTTCGGCGGGCAAGATGTCCAAGAGACGCATCGACGAAGCGGAGGAAGCGCTTGCCGCTCTGAAGCTCAGCAAGGAAGACAGGATCAAGCAGGAAGCCGAGCAACAGAAGCAGAAGATGTTCGCCCAGCAGAAGGCGGAGCGTACAGCTGAGATGAAGGAGATAGCCGCTAAGGCGAAGAAATAAATTCATCTGAACTTTGATTGATAAGGAGGCGGCAGCCTGAAAATGGCAATGAATATTGTAATTACGGTGGACGACAATTATATCCGTCCTGCACTCATCATGCTCGAATCGCTTTTTGAGCACAATAAGTCCGCAATTCATATTTATCTGCTGCACTCCAACGTTTGTGACGATAATCTGAAACGTCTTGCCGCCCACGTCGGGCGGCTGGGCGGTGAATTCACCGACATCAGGGTTCCCCCGTCGCTTTTTGAAGGGGCGACGGTGACAAAGTATTTCACCAAAGAAATGTACTACAGGCTCCTGATACCCCAGCTGCTTCCCCGTGAGGAAAGAGCGCTTTATCTTGATCCGGATATTATCATCTTCCGTTCGATTGAAAGCTTTTACGCGACGGACTTTGAAGGGAAAATGATGATTGCGGTACCGGATTATCTGGGAGACAGTTTCTATCCTGAACGAAAAAAGAATTTAGGGCTCGACGACAGCCGCAGGTACATCAATTCAGGAGTGATACTGTTTAATATCCCGCTGATGAACCGGAGCTTCCGGCTGGATGAAATGCTCCGGTTTATGGGCGAGTGTGGGCTGACGTTGGAATTTCCCGATCAGGATCTGATAAATGTATACTTCAGAGACGACATCAAATACGCTTCCCGTGAGTACAATTTCACAACGGAATATGTGGGAACGGGAGATTTTCTGAAATACATTTTCAGTCCGCGGTACAGGCGCAGCGAACGCAGCACTGTTGTGATTGCCCATTACATGGGAAAGTGCAAACCGTGGAAACCATCCTACTACTACAAGTATTACCGCCAATACAGATCTTATCTGAATAAATATCTGACTGCGCGCGAAAAGCGGGAACTGCTGCTGCGACCGTGGCTTGTATTCAAGTCACTTGTGTCGGCTGTGTGCAGAGTGATATTCGGATAGTAACAAGGAGGTCCGGAGTATGAATGTATTGATAACCGTGTCACAGAATTACTGCCGGTATTCCCTGACCATGCTCAAGACTCTTTTCAGGCACAACAAATGTCATATCACCGTTTACCTCATGTATTCAAGGGTTGACGACAGTACGCTGAATGAAATGAGGCAGTATATCCAGTCGCACGGCAACAGCTTCGAACCCATCAGGATAGCGGACGATATGTTTGACGACGCTCCGGTCAATATGCACTTCACCAAGGAAATGTATTACCGGCTGCTTGCCAGCAAAATGCTGCCCGAAAGTGAAGAACGCGTGCTCTATATGGACCCGGATATTCTGATCAGGGGTTCGGTGGAGGAATTCTATCAGCTGCCTTTTGACGGCAACATGCTGATAGCCATATCCGATCCTCCCCAGATCAACGACCCGAAATGTCCCGACAACCGGCCGCACTACGTGAGGCTGGGACTTCCGGAGAACAGCAGATATATCAACAGCGGCGTGCTTCTGATGAATCTGAAGCTGATGCGTGAAAAAGGGTTTGACGTCAACAGCATCTTTGAGATCATTGAGGCCAAAAAGAAGGATCTGATCTATCCCGATCAGGACGCCATCAATATTTACTTCAGGGATTCCATGAAGCTGTGGAAAAATCTCTACAACTACAATCCCGGACTTCTGGCGAATGAAGTAGTCAAATGGGGACTGAGCAAAAAGTACAGGCGGCGTGAGAATCCCATCATTGTGCATTTTATGGGACCTGTCAAGCCGTGGAGCATTCATTACAGAAACAAATACTGCTATGAATACCAGGAGGCATACAGGGAGTTTGCGCCTTTGGGATACAGACTGTTGTGTCCGTTCCGTCCGATTGTGGCGGTGTGCGGATATATCCTGACGGTAGCCTGTATGATCCTGCACATTCAAAGACCCGGCAAATAAATAATCCCTGAAGTTCTTTCCGGAGCATGCAGGGTTTATAACGGGATGTCTGACAAAGCGTGGGACATTCCCGGCATACAAGCGAATTATTTTCAAATATAAAAAGGAAGGTTGTGGGTACAATTAAAGTCTTGATTGTAGGTTCATATGGTTTCTTTACCAATTCATTGGTGCAGCGTCTTTCTAAGGAAGGCTGCGAAATCTATATGATAACAGGAAAAAACTCTAAATTGAAGGGCAGAGGCCTGCCCAGACACATCAACTACGATTTTGCTCTGGATGATCCGCTGATTCAGAACATTATCGACAGTATCGGTCCCGACGCCATGGTATTCATAGGCTCTCAGGACACATCGTTCGCCTGGAACAGCAATTCGGATGCCGCGGTATTCAACGCCGCCATTTCGAATGTGCTTACCTGCGCCAGCAACGCGGGCGCAAGACATATGGTGTATCTGTCCTCGACCGACGTTTACGGCACAGATTACGATACGCCTGTTACCGAAAAGAACAAGCCTGCTCCCTCGTCGATCAGAGGACTTACCCTGCTGAACGGCGAAGGTCAGTGCAAGATCTACAACGACAACACAGGTCTGAAATCGGTTATTCTTCGTCTGCCGATGGTCTACGGTCCCCAGGCCAACACCGAAGAACAGCTCAATTTCGTCAGCAACGCGTTCCTGTTTGCCAAGATGGGCGTTCCGTTTGAGTGCGATCTCGACATGGAATACAAGACAATCTTTATCGGCGACGCTGTTGACGCCACCTACAGAGCCATTGCCAACACATCCATACCCAAGGGCACCTACAACGTGGAAGGCAACGAGTATGTTTCCAACAGAAACCTGATTGAGATGGTGGAGAAAATCTCCGGCTCAAAGGTTAACGTGAAGGATACAAAATCACCCGGAAAGGGCTGCACCTGTAATCCCGTGGGCACACTTTTCCAGACAGCGACCGGTTACAAGCCGATCGTAACGCTCGAGAAAGGTATGGAACGCAACTATAAGTGGGTTAGCAGCAATCTCGGCGCGTTGGAAGAGAATTTTGCCGCCAAGAAAAAACACGGCGACAGCGCCGCATGGAATGAAAGCAAAAAGCGCATGAAGGAAATAGGCAAGGGCTTGCTGGCATACATTGAGAGCCTTGTGCTCTGTGCCATTGCCTGCGCAGGCACCTATTTCGCAAACGACTTCACCATGCTCAAGTCGCTTGACTTCTTTGTCATCTACATCATCATCATGTCCGTCGTCTACAGCGTCACCCATTCCTACATTTCCATTTTCCTGTCGTCCATCATGTATGTGGTCATCAAAATGGTTTCGGGCATGGAATTTTCCGAAATTGTCATGGATTACGGTACGCTTATCAAGATCCTCTTCTTCTTCCTGGTCGGTATTCTGGTCGGCTACAGCAAGGACCGACTGAAACTGAGGAATACGGAACTGACCGAAGAAAAAGCCGCCTTGCAGGAGGAGCTTGCCAGAATCTATGACATCTCCGAAAGACACATTCAGATCAAGAAGATGTTTGAAGAGCGTCTGATCAACTATGACAACTCCATTGCAAAGGTTTACTCCATCGTTTCACAGCTCGACCTGCTCGACTCTGAAAAGATCGTCAGCTCTGCTCTCGACGTTATCATGCAGATTATGGGCGTTCAGGACGTCGCTATCTATGTCAAGAGCAACGAAGGTCTCTATCGTCTGGCCGGTGCTTCATCCAGACGTGCACAGAAGATGCGCAACATCATCAACCTGGAAGATTACGAGCAGCTGGAAGGCGTACTGCTTGAAGAGAGAATCTTTGTCAACCGCAAGCTCGATGGCAATCTGCCGTCAATGGTTGCCCCTGTTTTCTCCGATCAGAGCATGATTTACATGATCATGCTGTTCAATATGGACTTTGACAAGATGACGCTTTATCAGGAAAATCTTTTCTCGGTTCTTTCCAAGATCATCGCTTCCAGCTTCGAAAAGGCATACCGTTATCAGAACGATACCAAGGACACACGCTATGTTCCCGGCACAAATATTCTGCTTGCCAGTGCCTTTACCGAGATCGTCAAGACCAAGCTCAGCGGTACAGGCACAAACATTGCCGACTTCGCGGTGCTCCGTACAAGGGTGGAAGACAGTTCGCAGCTTATGGAAAAGGGCGCTGCTCTCGGCGGTATTCTCCGCGACAACGACTATGTCGGTCTCAGTGAGAAGGATCCCAACGAGCTGCTCATGCTCCTTAACAACACGACCGAAAAGGATCTGCCCTTTGTTTACAAGAAGATCGCCCGTATTGATTTGGAGGCAGAGGTGGTGTCATTAGATGAATACAGGAATTAACATTGAACGAATCATCAACAATTTTCATTTTACGCTCAACGCAAGAGATCCCAATTTTATCTATCAGATAATACTGGTAAACACGGTTATCGTTGTCGCTTATTTCATCATTTTTACCCTGCTGGGTAAATTCAGACCCGCACTTGCCAAATCGATCGTCATGCTGTTTACTCCTCCGTTCGGTGTGATTTGTTTCTTTGTCAATTTTGTCATTTCCCTGTTTGACCGCAAGTCCGACATCGATTATCTCGAACTGACATTCAGCAAGGAAAAGAAAGAATTTGCCAAACAGACCGACTACGAGACGGAAAAGGAATTCGTTCCTCTCGAGGAGGCGCTCATTATTTCGGATGTTGAAGATAAGCGCCGTGCATTGCTCAATGTGCTGAAGGCGGATGTTTCAAACAACATGAAGTCTTTGGTCAAGGCCCTGGACAACGAAGACCCCGAAACAGCTCACTACGCTGCCGCTGCCCTGATGGATATTTTGCAGAAATACTCCAAAAAGCTTTCCGGTCTTCAGCAGCAGTATCAGGAGAATCCCCAGGATGCCGACATCAACAAGGAATATGCCGACACGACGTTTGAATACATCAGCAGCGGCGTTCTTGGCGAGATAGAGGTCAAAAAGTATTCGCATCTCTATGTGCAATTGATCGACAATCTCAACACCTTCCATCCGGAAATGCTCGATACCGAGCAGTACAAAAATGTTGTTGAATGTCTGCTGAAGATAGGCAAGTACGATGACGCAGACAGATGGGCCAATCTCTCGATCGAGCGTCAGCCCAATATGGAGCAGTCCTATCTCAACGCACTCAACGTTAAGTACAAGACAGAGCAGTGGGACGACTTCAAGATCGTTCTGGACAAGATGCTCAAGTCCGGTGCACAGCTTTCACAGAAGGGCATAGGTGTGGTTCGTTTCTGGAATCGCAAATGATAATATATATACGCAGTAGGAGGGAAACGAATGTTATCATTATCTGATGCACTTGCCAATCTGTCAAATCTTCCTATGATCTCCAACATGTTGTCGAGCGACTTCTTTGATCAGAAGGTGATGAACAATATCTGGTCATTCATTTGGTTTGTAGTGGCTTATTCCATTGTTTTTATCATCATTCCCGCAAAGGTGCTTAAACTGAAGCTCTGTGACGGAGACTTTATTAACAATGCTATCATAAGCATAACCGTCAGCCAGGTGACGCTCACCGTGATCGTTTATGTTCTGTCTTTTATGAAGATATACAACACACTGACATTGGTGCTTTCCATCATATTTGTCATGCTGTTTTATATCAAATTCAAAAACAGACTCAGCTTCCGCAAAAAGCTCAACGATTTCATCTTTTCGTTCTCGGACGTAATCAACGGACAGCTTAAAATGTCGCTGATTGTGCGCAATTATCTGGGCGAAAAAATCAGCAATATTTCACATGGCGTCAAGAGATTCATTTCATGGTATTTTGACAAGAATGTTGGTTATCACATCATCAACACAATATGTATTCTTGTGCTTGTGATTCGCCGCGGATTCTTCGCTATGACGAGCCAGAGTTTCCCGACGTCCGACGTTTCGGTGCATACGTCTTGGATCAATTTTATTGATGCGGGCTATATTTTCAGCGACGGTATTTATCCGTTTGCAATGCACAACGTCGTATCTTCATTTGCAAAGATTACATTCATTGATGTTGTGACTGTCATGAGATTTTTGGGACCGCTGAACGCCGTATTCATGGGCATGCTGCTCATGATCGTGATCACCAAAATCTTCAAGAGTCCCGCTGCCTCGACTGTCACAGGCATTGTTTACTGTATCAGCAGTTTCGGCACAGGCGCGGTTGTAGACCGTATCTTCTTCTCTCTTCCTCAGGAATACGGTATGCTGTTCATCATACCGGCAGGATACTTCATGGTGAAGTTCCTGGAGGAACAGAGAACCGTGGACGGCATTACCTTTGCATTCGCTGCGTCAATGACGGTGGCAGGTCACTTCTATGATGCCATATTTGCGGTGCCTTTGTGTTTGTGTCTTGTCATTCCTTATATTCCTTTCCTTTTCAAGAAAAAGGTACTTGTCAAAATGGTGCTCAGTGTGATACTGGCAGCTGTCATCAGTTTGGCACCGATGTTTTTCGGACTCTCACTGGGCTATCATTGGCAAGGCTCTCTTGATTGGGCTGTCAGCATGATGGAAAAGGGATCGGATGACGATGCTGAAAAAGCAGGTAATACAAAGCAGTCATTACAATCGTCGGATTCCGGGAAAAGCGAAGACCAGGCGGAGGAACAAGGACCTAACTTCATAGAAAAAACCGGTAAATCCTTCAAGAATACCATGAAGGAATATACAGATTTCTGGGGTTATGTCGTTTACGCCTGTTCAGTCATTTCGATACTATTCGGTGCTGCGGTGCTGTTTTTGACGTCAAAGAAGACGCAGGGAAGGGTCGCAATCGGTCTCGGAATGAATATGATACTTTTTAACTTCCTGTTCATTAATCCGACATACTTCGGACTTCCTTCGCTGATCGGTGCCGACCGTGCTGTCAACTATCTGATCTACCTGGGCGCACTGACCATTGGCGTGCCGTTCGGTCTGTTCTGGAGTCTGTTTGAGGACAGGGCTAAACCCGTCAGATGGGTTGCGTCGGTTGCCATCGTTCTTGCCACGGCGATAGTGGTCGTGTTCGGCGGCTATACCTACACGTCAAGTGCCTTTTTCAGACTGAGCTATTCGTCAGTCACTGAGAATTACTACAAGATCAAGAATACCCATCGCAAAGACACCTGGACAATTGTTTCTACGGTTGATGAGCTTTCTCTCACGAGAAATAAAGGCTGGCATTACGAGCTTTGGGAGTTCATTTTCCGTATGGAGCAATTTGACAGCACAAGAGTTATTCAGATACCGACGGAATACGTGTACTTTGTCATTGAGAAACGACCGCTGAAATACGCCGAGCCGTCTTACCTGGGAAATCAGCTGGATCTCTATCCGAGAATCAGCAAGGAAGCTGCCAATCAGCTTATGAGTGAGCAGACTGTTCGCACAGGCAAAAAGAGCGATTACTACGGCATCTATTCCAACAGGCTTGCAATCATGTCAAAGGCGTATTTCTGGGCTGAAAAGTACATGTCATACTTCCCGGATCAGATGAGCGTCTACTATGAGGACATGGATATCATCGTTTATGAAATCAAGCAAAACATGTACGCTCTGAATAATTTCGCCATCGATTACGGCTACAATACAATTACTATGGAACAGTGGCTTATTGAGCATCCCGAGGCGTTGGGCGGTAAGGCTCCGACCGTTTCCGACAGTGATCTACCTCCCGAAACAGAAGGGGAAACACAGGAAACACCGGAAACGCAGGACACACAGACTCAAACCCCATAAGCAACCGATAAGGAGCAATAAGCATGGACAGCATGGTTAGTATCATTGTACCCGTGTATAACTGCGCAGGTTTTTTGCCGAGATGCGTCGATTCTTTGCTCAGTCAGACATACAGCAGTCTTGAAATCATACTTGTTGACGACGGTTCGACCGACGATACTTCGTCTGTATGCGACAGTCTCGCCGAGTCGGACAGCCGGATTCAAGTGCTGCACAAGACCAACGGCGGCGTATCGTCCGCGAGAAATGCCGGGATTGAAGCCGCAAAGGGAGAGTATATCACTTTTACAGACGCGGACGACTATGTCAATCCCGATCATATTGAGTGTCTGATCAAGCTTATGGAACGGCATCACTGCGATGTATCCGTATGCAGCTACATCAGTGAAGAAGAAGACAAATGTTCTGAGCAGTCTTGCTGCAATGGCTCCGAAAATGAAAAGTGCTACGACCGTAACAGCGCCGTCTGCGAATTACTCGCCGGCGGCGCTGTCGGCGGTTATGTGTGGAACAAGCTCTACCGAAGGGAATTGCTGAGCGGCGTCAGGTTCCGCGGCGACATGAAGATACTCGAGGATCTCAGATTCAATTATGAGGTCTTTGAGAGGGTCAACAAAATGTCGTTTTCCACATATAAGTCATACCACTACATTCAGCGGGGACAGAGCGCCATGCACCGGAGTTTCGGCGAAGAACACCGGAAAATGGTGGAGACGGCGCGTGAGATACGCGATGAGCTTGCGGGAAGTTCGCCTGAACTTGCCCAAGCGGGCTGCGGACTGCTTGCCACAACCATTCTGTGGGTGTCTGACGTGATGGCTGAGTACGGGCCTTATGACAGGCAGCTTTTTGAGCAGTACCGGGCTGAATTCAAGCCGCTGAAGAAAAATTACATGAAAATGAGCCGAATTCCCTTTAGTTACCGGGCAAGTGCCGTTTTTTTCAGCATGGGATTCGGTGTGTTCAGATTAGCGGTGAAGACTGTCAGAAAAATCCTCTGATGAAAGGGTGAAAGACATGAAGGAAGAGGGAAACACAGCCGTGAACAAGAAAAAAGTGCTCTTTGTCACCAATACAATGGGTCGTGCCGGAGCGGAAAAGTGCCTTCAGGCGTTGCTTGAACTACTTGATCCGGAAAAATTCGACCTTTCGGTCTATTCCATCATTAACCGGGGCGAGCTTTACAGTGACATGCCGTCGTATGTGCATATCCTGAACAAAAATCCCTGTACAAAATCGGTGCTGGACAACGCGGGACTGGCAGCTATCGGCAGGCAGATACTCTGGAGCCTTGTCAAAAGATGCAGCTTCATCACCTATATTCCCTACTTCTTCCGAGTGCTTTTTCATCAGATCAAGGCAAAGCACCTCGATTTCAGCAAGCTCTTCTGGATGCTGCTTGCGCGGAACGCAAAGCGTTTCGATGAGGAATACGACCTTGCGGTTGCATTTATCGAGGGAGCTGCCACCTATTATGTCGCCGATTACGTGAAGGCAAAGAAAAAGGCGACCTATGTACACATAGACTATCTTGCGGCTGGATATTCCCCCAAGCTGGACAAAAAATACTACGACAAATTCGATCGGGTCTTCTGTGTGTCGGATACCGTTCGCAAGGTATTCCTGACAGCCTATCCGGAGTATGAGGAGAAAACCTTCTTCTTCCACAACATGGTTCCGAGAGAGCGGATTATCAGGCTTTCCAGAGAGGGAGAAGGATTCACCGACGGCTTTGACGGTCTGAGAATACTTACCGTCGGAAGGCTGCACTATCAGAAGGCATATGATCTTGCCATTCCTGCTCTTGCCGAGCTTCGACGCAGAGGTTACAATGTCCGCTGGTACGTGATAGGGGAGGGAGCAGAAGAAGACAATCTTCGCACTCTCATCAGACAGAACGGTGTGGAGGACAGTTTTATACTGCTTGGAACCACGCCCAATCCCTACCCGTTTATCGCGGGCTGCGATATTTACTCTCAGGCGTCGCGCTTTGAAGGCTGGTGCATCGCTCTTGCCGAATCGCTGGTGCTCGCACGCCCTGTGCTGGCTTCAAGATGTGCCGGCAATGAGGAACAGGTGACCGACGGGGAAACCGGCGTGCTGATCGACCTTTCCACCGAAAACATTGTGGAAGGCATGGAAAAGCTGATAACATCCCCTGCACTGAGGGAAAAATTTACCCGAAATCTGAGCGGCATAGCGCTGGATTTCAAAAAGGATCTCGAAATGCTCTACGCGTTGATAAACTGACGGTAAACAGCATTCATCACCCGGAGGTGGCATATTATGACATGCCTCGACAAAAAGACTCTGATACTTATTCCCGCATTCAATGAAGAGGGCAGCATTGCCAGGGTCATCAGAAGAATACAGAGAGAATGCGGAAAGGTTGATATTCTGGTCATCAACGACGGATCACGCGACAACACGGAAGCGGTCGCCGAAAAAGCTGGCGCCATTGTTGTCTCGCATATCTACAACATGGGCTACGGTGTGTCTTTGCAGACAGGCTACAAGTACGCGGTCGATCACGATTACGATTTTATCATCCAGATGGACGCGGACGGACAGCACGATGTATGCAATATAGGCACCATTTATGAAAAGCTGACCCACGGAAAACATCCCTATGATATTGTGATAGGCTCCAGATTCATCGGCGAGCAGCAAAGCAGTATGAAGGTTGGTTTTGCCAAGAAGGTTGCGATCGGTTTTTTCAACATGGCCATCAAACTGGTGACACGCAAACAGTTTACAGATCCGACTTCCGGATTGCAGGGACTGAGCCGTCGCGCATTCACCGCCTACTCGCTCTACGATAATTTTGACACCAATTATCCCGACGCCAACATCGTCACCAAGATGCTGCTGAACGGGTATTGGATGCGTGAGGTGCCGGCTGTCATGCACGAACGCAAGACAGGCGTGAGCATGCACAGCGGTCTGCGAAAGAACATAGCTTATATGTGTACCGTAACGCTGAATATTCTGGTGGTTGTGATGCAGTTTTATCTGATCAAAAAGGGACACAAGGATATTACCGAAGAGCTTGACCTTACTTAAAAACAAAAGGGAGACACGCCGCATGGAAGTGTCTCCCTTTTGTTAATTGTGATATATGATTGTAATACTTGGAAAATGCCGGAAATTGGTGGGGGCATGGTATTGTTCAAAACGAAGTTTTTCTCCGGTCGGAGCAGGAAAATCGTTGTATTGGGCTATTTCTGTATTCGCCTGAGCCTTTTGCATGTCGACACTGTTCTTGCTCGGTCGCACCGCTTAACAAGTTAAGCTAGGCTCCCTCGTGGGGCGCTGCCCCACTCCCCGCAAGGGCGCTGCCCTTGACCTGCCAGGGAGCCTTGCCCCCTG